>JACREQ010000040.1 GCA_016218155.1 Bacteroidia bacterium | reverse complement strand
TGAAGGTGTTAAAGAATTATCTGATGAAATAGATTTATTAAAAAAGCAAAATGAAGTTTTAGAAAAAAAAATATCCAAATTTGAAAAAAATACATCAACTAGTTCCTTAGCGTCAAATCAATCTATTCCTTCACTTTTCCAAAATTATCCTAACCCATTTAAACAAAATACAGATATTAAATTTTATTTGCCAGAAGAAATTAACAAAGCAGAATTATTAATTTTTAACATGAATGGCATTCATATTAAAACACTTCCAATTATAACAAAGGGAAACAGTTCAATAACTATTTTAGGTAATGAACTACAACCTGGTATGTATTTCTATTCATTAATTGTAGATGGAAAAGAGATAGATACAAAACGAATGATATTAACAGAATAATTTTCTTTATAATTTATTGATAATAATTTAATTAAAGGGTTTTATGCCCTTTTTTTATTTCCATAAAGAGAATAAAGAAAATGATACAACAGAAAATTTATCAGATACAAATAAATATATTGAAGAATCAATCAGAAAAGTTTATGACATATTAATATTTTAAATACATTCTATTATTTGCAGTTTTTATTTCTAAAAACAAAATATACGATACCTATACTTGTAGCTTGTATTGTTAGTTTTATTATAAATATTATTGTGATGCCATCATTTCATTTATTAAAATATTACGTTAATGAATCTGAGATTTTTGAAGAACCGATAATAACCCAATATAAAAATAATGAAAACGAATAATAGTTTCACAAAAGGGATAAGCCTGGAGTCTTTTAAATAAATCTTTTATTTCATAAAAATATGTAGTTTAGAATAATGTTATTTAACCAAAAAAATAGCTTAAAACTTTTTTATTGTCCTAAAAATAAGGGATAATATCAATAATAAAAAAGATGAAATATATGTTAAATGCTAATGTTGATTTGCGATTTCGAAAATATTTTTACCTTTGCACGCTTTAACAGCAAACGTTCTTACAGACATTCTTAAATGATTTAATTTTTATTTTAGAATGAGAAGAATACAATATTAATCAATGCTTAAAACTCATTAACATGTTTGATTTCGAAAAGTTGGATGTATATCAGGTAGTAAAGGAACAAAACAATAAAGTAATTCAGTTTCTTAACTCAAATAACGAAATAGATTCTTTGTTAAAAGACTATTGGAAAAAATCAAGTTTAAGTAGTGTTTTAAATTTAGCCGAAGGTACAGGCAGAAAGAATACAGACGAGAAAAAAGATTTTCTTACATCTTCAAGAGGAAACATTTTTGAGGCTGCCACAATTTTACAAACTGTAAGAGATCTTGGTTGGATTGATGAAATGACTTATATGGATTTTTATGATGGTTATGAGAAGGCTTCAAAGATGTTATTAGGAATGTATCGTAGCTATAGCAAAAGAGATCAGCAACTTATTCCTCAAGAAGAAAATTTTAATTTATAATAGTAAATTAAAAAATCTCTAGTATATTTGCACCTCTTTTTAAAGAGATTTAAAAACGTTCATTAATTATTCGGGGTATAGCGCAGTTGGCTAGCGTATCTGCTTTGGGAGCAGAGGGTCGCAAGTTCGAGTCTTGCTACCCCGACAAAAAAAAACGGCATTAGCCGTTTTTTTTTTGCTTTATACCAAAAACATGAAATTGTTCATATTAATATTCGGAAAAAAATATATATTTGACAAAATAAAATATGTTTAATAACAAACTAATATTATGAGCGAAGTACAATATAATGCACCCGACTATTATTTAATGGACGAATTGCTTTCAGAAGAACACAAACTTATTCGTGAATCTGTTAGAGCATGGGTTGATAGAAGAGTTAAACCAGATATTGAAGAATATTTTGAGAAATCTAAATTTCCATCTCATCTTATTAAAGAAATGGGCGAAAATGGAATGTTTGGTCCGTTTATTCCGGTTGAATATGGTGGTGCAGGTTTAGATTATATTGCATATGGAATAATTATGCAGGAATTAGAACGAGGTGATTCAGGCATTCGTTCAATGGCATCTGTTCAAACTTCTTTAGTTATGTACCCTATCTACGCTTTTGGAAGCGAGGAGCAAAAGAAGAAATTTTTACCAAAATTAGCTACAGGTGAATTTATTGGTTGTTTCGGATTAACAGAACCAAATCATGGTTCCGATCCCGGAAGTATGATAACAAATGTTAAAGATAAAGGCGATCATTATATTTTAAATGGAGCAAAAATGTGGATAACTAATTCTACAGTTGCTGATGTTGCTGTAGTTTGGGCAAAAGATGAAGAGGGAATTATACGTGGTATGTTGGTTGAAAAAGGAACTAAAGGATTTACTGCTCCGGAAACTCATGGGAAATTATCTTTACGCGCTTCAGTTACTGGAGAGCTAGTATTTGATGATGTTATTGTACCAAAAGAAAATGTTTTTCCTAATGTTAAAGGTTTAAAAGGACCAATGTCATGCCTTAATTCAGCAAGATATGGTATTGCCTGGGGTGTTATTGGTGCAGCAATGGATTGTTATGATGCCGCTGTTAGATATGCGTTGGAAAGAAAACAATTTGGAAAACCAATAGCCGGATTTCAATTACAACAGAAAAAATTTGCTGAAGCATTAACTGAAATTACGAAAGCTCAGTTATTAGTTTTAAGGTTAGGACAACTTAGGAATGAAGGAAAATCAACTCCAGGGCAGATTTCAATGGCTAAACGTAACAATGTTGCAATGGCATTAAATATTGCAAGAGAAATGCGTCAGGTGTTCGGAGCAATGGGAATTACTAATGATTTTCCAATTATGCGACACTCTGCAAATCTTGAATCTGTAATTACTTATGAAGGTACACATGATGTTCATTTACTTATTACTGGGCTCGATATTACCGGAATTCCTGCTTTTAAGTAATTTGTTATATTTTTCTAACATAATTGTAAATGCCATATTACTATGATGTAATAGTTGTAGGTGCAGGTGCAGCAGGTCTTTTAGCTGCTGGCAGAGCTGCGGAATGTGGTACAAAAGTTCTGCTGTTAGAAAAAATGAACAGACCCGGCAGAAAACTTACTATTACCGGCAATGGAAGATGTAATATTACAAATACAGCACAACTTGGTGAGTTTATAAAACATATTGGACCGGATAACAAATTTGTTCGACCTTCTTTTTCGAAATTCTTTTCGAAAGATATTGTTAGTTTGCTCGAAAAAAATGGAGTTCCAACTGTAGTAGAGGATGAAGAATTTGTTTTTACCAAATCATGTAAGGCAATTGATGTAGTTAATGCTTTGTTGGAATGGAATAAGGAAATGGGTGTTGAAATTATTTGTAATTCAAATATTATTGATATAATTAAAAAAGATAATTGTGTTGAGTATGTTGTTAGTGAATCCAATGAAAAATATTATTCAAGAAGTTTAATTGTTACTTGTGGTGGAGCTTCTTATCCTGCTACAGGTTCCAGTGGTGATGGATACAAATGGTTTAAATCTTTAGGACATAAAGTAACGCCGATTCGTCCTGCATTAGTTCCATTGGAAACAAAAGGAAATACTGCTCAACAATTGCAAGGTCTATCTTTGCCTAAAACAAAAATAGTTGTATGGGTTGATGGAAAAAAGAAAATTGAAAGAGTAGGGGATATGCTTTTTACTCATTTTGGTATTACTGGTCCATTAGTGCATTCATTAAGCCGACATATTATTGAGGATTTACAAAAAGGAAAAAATATTGTTTTTGCATTTGATTTGTTAGCTGATATTACAGAAAATGAAATTGATGGTTATTTGTTAAATCAATTGAGTATTCATGGAAAAAAGTTGTTCTCTAATTTTATTTCATTGTATTTGCCACCAAAATTAATACCTGTATGTATAAATGCTACAGGAATTTTACCTGATAAAATTAGCAATAATATCTCTGCAGTTGAAAGAAAAAAATTAAGATTGTGGTTGAAAGAATTTAAAATAGAAATCTCTGGAAGCAGATCATTTGCCGAAGCAATGGTTACTTCCGGCGGTGTAAGTCTTGATGAGGTTGATTCAAAAACAATGCAGTCAAAAATAATTGAGAATCTTTTTATCGCAGGTGAAATATTGGATTTAGATGCAGATACCGGGGGTTATAATTTGCAAATAGCATTCTCTACAGGTTATGTTGCAGGAGAAAGTGCTGCGAAATATGTTTCTAGTAAAAAAAATCTATAATGTTGCTTTTATTCTGAATTTTAATATTTTGTAAAAAATGCAATAAGGTAAATTACAAATAATTATTTTTCGTATCTTAAAATAAAACCAGAGTCATAAATAGTAACATTAATAAAATAAGTCGAATATTGGTGTTTGTCATCCTGAATGTAGTGTAACGTAATGAAGGATCTGGTTAGAAATTCAAACCAGTTTCTTCGCTACGCTCTGAATGACATACTAAATTACCTTTTGTCATCCAGCCTTTAATATGTTTAACTATTAATAAATTTAGGATTAATTAAATTTTCAATTGAATAAATCTCATTCCACTTGTCTTGTGTTATAAGTTTTCTCTCAATAACAACAATTTCATGAACACTCTTTCCAGTTTTTAGTGCTTCACCTGCAACACTTGAGCTTTCTTCGTAACCTAAAATTGGACTTAATTGTGTTACAATTCCAATACTGTTCATTACCATTTTGTATGTTGCATCTGCATTTGCGGTTATACCATTTATGCATTTCTCAATTAAAGTAATGATTGCATTTTTTAAATACTGTATTGAAGTAAACATTGCAAAAGCAATTACCGGTTCCATAACATTTAACTGTAATTGTCCAGCTTCAGCTGCCATAGTAACAGTTAAGTCCTGACCAATTACATAAAAACATGTTTGATTTACTACCTCAGGAATAACCGGATTTACTTTTCCTGGCATAATAGATGAACCAGGTTGACGTGGTGGTAGGTTTATTTCATGGAACCCTGTTCTTGGACCAGAACTCAATAAACGTAAATCGTTACAAATTTTAGATATTTTTATTGCAGAACGTTTTAATGTTCCCATAATTTGAACATATGCTCCTGTATCGCCTGTAGCTTCAATTAAATCTGGTGCTAATTTAACTGGAACTCCACTTTCTTTTGCAAGGTGTTTTACACAAATTTCCGCATATCCTTTTGGTGCGTTTACCATTGTGCCAATAGCTGTAGCACCCATATTGACCTCTAAAATTAAATGTTGTGCTTCTCTTAGTCTGTGAATATCTTCTCCTATAGTAGTTGCATATGCATGAAATTCCTGACCTAAAGTCATTGGTACAGCATCTTGTAATTGGGTTCTACCCATTTTTAATACTTTTTTAAATTCTTTCCCTTTCTTTCTGAAAGCATCCTCAAGTAATGAAAGAACTTCAATATACCTGTTTAACTTAAAATATAACGCAATTCTGAACGCTGTAGGGTAAGCGTCATTTGTGGATTGCGAACAATTTACATGATTGTTAGGGTGTAAAAATTGGTAATCACCTTTTTTGTGACCAAGAAATTCTAAACCAAGATTTGCAATGACTTCATTAGCATTCATATTGCACGATGTTCCAGCACCACCTTGGATTAAATCTGTAACAAATTGTTCATGATAATTTCCTGCAATTAGTTGATCGCAACCATAACAAATTGCTTCAGTAGTTTTATCATCCAACACTCCACAATCTTTATTTGCAAGAGCAGCAGCTTTTTTAACATAACCTAGAGCTTTAATAAAAGTTGGTTGTTTGGAAAGTTGAATTCCAGTTATATTGAAATTTTCTAAAGCTCTGAAGGTTTGAATTCCATAATAAACATTATCAGGAATATCTAATTCTCCTAAAAAATCGTGTTCTTTTCTTGTTGTTTGCATTGTAGTTTATTTGAATAGTAACTTCTTTTGTCATTATGTCCTCCGCCGCGGCGGAGAAGTGAAGAATTTGTTACGAATTATTAATTGAATATTTCACCAAAGTTAAATAGGAAGTAGATTCTATTTTGATAATATCTATACGTTGTTATTAAATTCTAAACTTTAACTTTTTCTTCAGCTTCCTTTTCTTTTATTCTACTTCCTTTCTTTTGTGGATATGTTCCAGGAAGTATAACATCAATTAATTTCTTTCCCCATAAGCCTAACCTTACAGCACATGCCAAAGAGGCTAAACTTAATAAAATAGTGATAATTCCAAAATTGTCATACTTTGCATAAAATAACATAGCAAATGCAAGCACAAAAATTATGGCAGAAAAAATAATTTTAATTCTTAATAGTGGTGGTTTTAAAGATTTAAATCTTGTTAAACCATCTACTATTCCTGTTATAATTGCAATTACAAGCGTAAAAGGAAAAACAATAATTGAGAACTGTAACACATTAGAAAACATTTCGAAATAAAAATGGGGAAAGACTTTTATGAAAAAGATTAAAACAGGAATTAGAATTACAAATGTTTGAGATAAATGAATTGCAATTGGATGCATGTCAATACCCAAAAGCATTAACCTGTTTCTTGAAACTTTTTCTCTGTAAGGTTCAAAAACTTTTCTGGGTAATCCGCAAGCTGGACAAACATCGCCAAGCTTATCGGCTTCAATTACAAAACCGCAAGGCCGACATCTTACAAGCTCTTTCATAATTATTTTGGGGTAGATAGATACAATTCTACTATTTTAAACTTTAAATCAACTTTTTCTTTCCATTTATCTGAATTTGTTAATTCAAATTCTGATTTCATGATAAAATCTTTAAATACTGACATTATCTCAGCACGTTTATCATGTTTAAAAACTCTTTTAAATACTTCACCGGAAATAAGTGTTGGTTCTTTTTCCATGCAAATATCAAAACAAGCTTCAATAATTTTTTCGGCTAATTCGTTTAATTCTTTTTCTGTTAGGTTCATAAGAATTTATATTAAGTGATTTTATTTACTTCAAAAATAAGATTATTTTAAATAACATGCATGGTAAAATAGAAAGATATTATTTTGCTACTCTAAATTGGAATAGCAAATTTATATTTTTTATTGAAAAATTTAGAATAAAGTTTATTCGGGATTTAGCTTTGCTGAAATAATTAACTAGAACTAAAAAAATAGTCACCCTGAGGTGCTCGAAGGGCGACTATTTATAAGTTTATGGGATAAAAACTTTATCATCCTTCGAGTGCCTCAGGATGACGAAGTTTTTATTTTACACTTTCCACGTCTTTGTATAAGCAGAGCCAACTACACCTTTTTTACAAAGTTTAGTAGTCATAAAATCACCAGAGTGTTTTGCTTGTACAGAAATTGCATCAGCTAAAGTTGCTTTGCAAGAATTCTGAATACAAGCCATTATAGCTTTGCGTGCTTCAGTAATTGTTTCATCTTCGGTATTTGCAAGTCCGGAAACTTCAGTTGGAATATCAGAAATACTCTTTTCGTTTAGTTCACGTTTTTTCAAACCATGATCTGTGCCTGAAGCTAATTTCCATGCCATTTTTATAGATTGTTCCATGTTACCAGCATAGTCAGTTAACCAGCCTACAGAATCTTTTGCTTTTACTGATTTTCCGGATAAAATAAAATGTAGAAAATCTTTATAGTTAGCAGAATTCATTTTTCTTAAAGGCCAATGACAACCTTCCATTCCAGGAATTACAGGAAGTGTAACTTCCGGCATTCCAAGTGATGAATTTTCTTCGGCAATTAAATAATGGCAATGTACCATTAGTTCAAGGAATCCACCTAAACAACGTTTGCCATTTATAAAACCTACAGAAGTTTTAAAGTCAGAATTTAAACGACGTGCAGTAATTGACCATGCTTTGCTAAGTTCAATGCCAATATTTGCATTTTCAATTGCTGGAAAAAATTCAGTAGTATCGGCACCAACCATTTGAGTTGCAATATGGAAATCGCCGGTAATTATTACATTTTCTATTTTGTTAGATTTTAACCAATCGATAGCTCTGTTAAGTTCGGCATTTACATCATGGTTATAGCTTTCACGGTTAATTGAAATAACTCCTACCTTTCCATCATGCTCTGCATTAACATATAATTGTTGCCATTCAGGTGAATCAATTTTATCAAATACCTCAGGATACCATGCTTGTTTTGCGGCTGCCGGATGAAGTTTATGGTAATCGCTAACAATATTCCTTACAGCGTCAGCACCTAAGTTACGGGTAACAGCAAGAACTCCTTTACTGAATTGTGCACATAATTCACCAATTAAATTCATTTGCGAAAGATGTGAACGGTTTTCGTGTAACATCATACTTGTCATTTGGAAAAGAGGACCAAGTATCCATGCATTAAATTCAGCAGTTTCCTCTTCATTCATCGACCAATCAACCATTGGTCTGAAATGATCTAGTGGATACCAGTTCATTCCGCTATCTTTCTTCTCATTTAAAATATCGGTAGGTGTAAACAATTCACCGTAATGCTGACTTAAATGATGTAAACAAGACCAGGTTAAGAAATTTGCGCCGGCAGCACCAATTGCATCATGTGCTCTGAATGGATTTGGTCCGTAATATTTTCGAATATATTTATCTGTTTTCCAGAAAGGCATATTGGTAGCCTCATTAAATCTTGATCCTGCAAGAGTAAGTCCGCAGAATAAAACATCGAGCACAAATGCCCAGTTATCGCTAACCTGCATAGGGATTAAACCTAATGCCCATAGTAGTTTTGAGCTAGCTGATGGAGTTGGTTCAACAATTTCCCAAATTTTATTTACTTCGTGAGGAAATGCAGGGTGAGCAATTCCAACACCTAATTGAGAACTTGGGAATCCTGATGTAACAGACCAGATATCAATATCCGGAAAATTTTCTCTGAATGTTTTATAATGTTCTTTTTTAATATCAAGTATTTCTGGAATAGCTTCGAGTAAGAATTTTGGATTGTGAGCAGCTAATCCTTTAGGAAGAGTTTTTCCATCATATGAATATTTTATAATGTTACCCATTACTTTATTGGCATTTCCTTTACCAAATGCTTTTACTAATCCTGGATATTGTTTTGCAATACCATCCGAAACACCTGGAAAATCAAGGGCTACGATTGGAATACCGAAAGGCTCAAGTCTTGACCCTAATTGCATTGTCTTTCCTGCGCCAACTATTCCGTTTGCCCCAGATATAACTAATGCTCCTCTGTTATCAGCTTTCCCAAAAATTTGTTCTACCAATTCTTCTGCTGTTACAGGTAATTTTCCGTTCTGAAATATTTCAAATACAGAACCTAATCCTAAGGTCTGTAATGTTGACGATCTCATTTGATTTATCATAATTTTTCCTCCGATTCTTTGTTATGAAACTCTAAAAATACCTGCAGTACCAACATCGCCGGCAGCGCAACCAAAAACTAATACATAACCACCACCCAAGTCAACTGCTTCTTCCAATGCTTCGATAATAATTCTTGTTAAGGTTGGTGCTTGAGGATGTCCCCACACAAGTGAACAACCGGTGTTATTCATTTTTGCCCAATCGTAATTCATTGTTTTTGCAAAAATAGCATCGTTAACAGCAAAAGGATTATGGTTTTTAACAACTTTCATGTCATTCATTGTTAATCCTGTTCGTTGAAGTAATTTTTGAACTGCCATTCCGGGTGCTTCGGGCATTAATCCTGGTAATGTACGAACATCAATTTTTGCAATAAATTCAATATTTATTTCTGGTCTAGTGCTTAATTCTTTTGATTTTGCAGGAGACGCAACAAGTAGTGTAGCCATTCCATCTGCAGCATGAGTTTGTGTGCCTGATGTTACACAAGTATCTAATTCTCTTTGGTCATTAAGTGACTGTAAAGAAATTTCACGAACACCAACATCTTCACTGATTTTACCAAGAGATTTTCCCTGAACATTTAATACATCGAATGAGAATAGTACTTTATCCAGAAAACCAGAATTCTTTGCATTGAAATATTGTTTATATCTGAGATATGTTAACTCGTCGACTTCTTTTTTGTCGATTTTATATTTACGAGCAGCTAAACCGGCAGTTGCCATCATGGTTCCACCAGTTGAAGGGTCAAAATTAAAATTATCCCAAACGTCAGCAAGAACTTCAGTTCTTCTGTATGAGCGACGTTCTGGAAAAACACCAACCGGTGAATCACTTGTTCTGTCAAATGTTAAAACACCTGCAACATCGTATGATTTTGAATTTACTTCTGATCCGGCAAGAATTACTGAACTTAATCCGGTGGCACATGCTTGTTCCATTTGGAATCCGGGAATTCTTTGTCCCATGCAACTTGCAACAGCTGGTCCGTTCCAGAATTTCCAATGCCATGGAATTGTTGAACCTATAACAAGATACTCAAGTTCTTTTCGTGAAACTTTTCTTTTTCCTAATATATTTGCCATAGCTTCTCCTGCAAACTGACCTATATTTACTTCTGCTAATGGTGATGATTGCCATGCTGGAAAGTAACTACTTCCCCAGGTTCCGTATGGGATTCGTGCATTTGGAAACATTGATTCGACTACTTTCATTTTGTGCCTCCTTATTGATTGTTTATTTATTATTCTTGTTCGTTGTTAAATATTGTTTTCCAAATTGAGTAGAACGCATCCATAGGCTGCCATAAACTGAGATTTCTCAGGGCTATCACAATTTGGAAATCTTTTTTTAAATAAATTCACTATTAATGGATGATTGTCTGGGATACCTCCTGTAATTACTAAAAAATCTTCTATTGGTGATAATTCAACACTTCTGTCAATAACAGAATTGTAAATGCCGAGAATTATATTTGGCATTGTAGATCCTTTTTTAATCATTCCAACAATTTCAGAAACTGCAAACACTGTGCAGTAACTATTTATTTTTGTTTCTTCTGTAGCTTGTTTTGCTAATGAAGTAAATTCTTCAACAGAAATATCTAATCTGAATGCAATTTCTTCAATAAATGAACCTGTTCCTGCAGCACATTTGCGATTCATCTTAAATTTATCAACCTGGCCAGATTCGCTAACTGTAACATATTTTGTATCCTGTCCGCCTATATCAATGATTGAACATTTTTTATTGTAATGTTTGAAAACGGCATTTGCCAATGCAATAATTTCTGAGTTAGAGGCAAAAGGAATTTTTAATTCTTCACGACCATATCCACAGGTGTATACTGGGTATTGAATTTCATGGTCAGCTGAAAATTTATCAATTATTTTTTGAGCCGCTTTATTGAAATCAAATCCTGTACGTGTTAAATGATAATCAATAATATTATTGTTATCGTCAACTAATACACCTTTGGTAAATGATGAGCCTAGATCAATTCCTATTTTATACATAATTATATTTTATTTGCCACAAATTCACCAAAGCACAAAAATTCACGAAGAAATAATTAGTGAATTGTCTTTTGTGAGATTTAGCGATTTTGTGTTTTAGTGGCATAATTATTTTCTAGTAGATAATTGTTTTATAAAAGTTTCAATAGCTATAATGCTTTGTTCTTCACTATAACAACGTGAATCACATAAGTCACCATTTATCTCCAGATAAGGAATTTTATTTTTTTCATTTAGTCTGTTTTGCAATCCAAAGCGATTGTTTGAATTACGTGCACATGTTTTTGCATCGTGATAAATAATGCCATCAATTGAAAAATCAGTCATTAATTTTTCCAGAACATTTTGTTTTGCATCATCAGATCTAACAATAAACAATTTGCAATAAGCAATTGCAGATGACTCAAAAGGGTCTTTAGGATCTAGGTCGTCAAATACCCAGCTGTTACAATATGTAGATGCTACTACGCATGTATCGTGATGAGCAAAAAGTTTAGACATACTGCTGAGTTTATACCATAATGGCATTCCGTCCCAGTATAATCTTAATTTTTCATTAGGTATTGAACTAATATTATTTTTAATTCTTTCTTCTAATTCAGTAAGAAGAATTTTGTAGTAGTCAACTGCATATTGGGTTCCACGCATTACAACAATGGGGCCCATATGAATTGCTGAATCGAAAAAGTTAATAGGAGAGGGTTTATGTTTTGCTGTTTCAAGAACTTTGCGCCACAAGACACAACCTTCGTGAGATAAATGAACAGTTTCGCGGAATTTTTCCAAATCGAATTTTTGTATTGCAACTTTTTCTAATTCCGGAACTAAATCTTTAAACTGATTTGCAATTCCGTTTATTATGCTAGGTGTTAATTCATTTATCCAAAGTGGAGTATTTACTCCAAGTATTGGAACATTAAAATGTTTTGCATAATACATAAACCAGTCACCAACTTCGTGACATTGATTTGTGTTATAAACTAAAATGTCAGGTTTTGGAACAGATTTAAAACCATTTTTTTGAAGAGGTGTTTCGTTCTGTAAAAATGCACCTATATCAGCAGTTAAGTATGAACAAATATCAGGTGAGTAACCATGAGCAACAGCAGTAGGAATATATTTGTCTGCTAATTTTGAAGCTCCTAACATTGCACCATGATTTTCAGGAAAATAAACTTCAAAACCCATAGAATATAAAAGCTCTGCTGGTCCGACGCTTGTACACCATGCAATTTTTTTATTTCCGGTTTCAGCAGCAGTACTAAGACGTAAAAAATACTCGTCCATAGTTTTCCGTAATGCATTTACGGATTGTAATTTTGCTACTTCTTTAATTTCTTCACTCATGAAATATTGTTTACTGATTAATGTTATAAGTTCTATGCTGAATGTTTTATGTTCTTTGTTTTATTTTTACTATTTGTTGTATATTGTTTGGTCCGCCGCGGTGGATTGGAATTTGGTATTTGAGATTTTGTGTTTGTGACTGTTAGTTGTTTTTCCATTCGGCTTTTCTCTTTTCCATAAAAGAATTAATTCCTTCATTGGCATCATTTGTTTCCATTAAATCTTTTACAAAAAGATCATGAAAAACAGGTAGGTTTTTTAACATAAAATAATCAAATGACGCTCTTGCTGCTTTAGTAGCATAACGTAATGAAATTGCAGATTTTGGACATATGTTCTTAGTTATCCAAGCATCAATTTCACGTTCAAGAGTTTCTTTATCTTCGAAAACTTCATTTAACAGCCCAAGATTTTTAGCTTCTTCTGCATTAATTATTTTTCCAGTAATTAATAGTTCTTCAGCTCTTGCGTTACCAATTTTTAATGGAAGCATTATTGAAGCTGGAGGTGCAAAAACACCTAGCACAATTTCTGGCTGACCAAGTTTCGCAGTTTTATCTGCAAAAAGAAAATTACACATTAATGGTAATTCAAGTCCTCCACCTAGGCATTGACCTGAAATTTTTGCCATTGTAGGAATATGTAAATCAAGTAAAGTAAAAAATATTTTGTGAAATGTTGTTAGCATTTCATCAGCTTTTTCTTTAGTGTGTTCCTCAACACTGGCACCGAATGAAAAGTTTTTTCCTGCTCCTTCAAAAGTAATAAGCTTAATGTTATTGTTTGTTTTGAATGATTGAAGCAAAGGAATTAACTCATTCATCATTATATTGTCAAGAACATTGCCTTTTCCATCGTCAAGAATTATTCTTGCTACAGAGTTATCATGAGTGTACTCTAACTTTATTTTAGTCATCTTTCTTTTGTTGTATGTTAAATGTTCATTGTTTTGTGTTAAATGTTTCAAGTTCTTTGTTTTATGTTCAATGTCTTAAGTTAATCGTTCAATGTTTATCGGTTGCTGTTTTATGAAACTTTGTACCTCTTAAGTCCGAATTTTTAAGATACGAAATTAATCCTCCGGATTTTGAGATAATTTCTTCGCAGAGTTGAGAACTGATTTTAAACTCGCTTTCTGAAATATATTTCCAATCTAACGCACGATATAGCTGTGAACTACATTCTGAGCATGAACCTAAAGCAATGCTTAAAAAATTAACAAACTCTTTATTTCCACCTCTTCCGAATCCTTCTGCAATATTGTCCATTATTGATCCACTTGAAGATTTTATCTGATCTTTAAATCTAAAATCTTTAACAAAGCTTCCCTTTTCTGTAATTTCAAAAATATTATTACATAATTTACGAGCAAGTTGCCAAATTTCTAAATCTTCAAATTTTTTAAAAGTGGACATAACCTTTAGTTTCTATTTAATCGTTTATTTTTTTTTTTTGTTTCAGGTTCATTGTTCTTTGTTTGCTTTCATCGTTAACTATTCAATTAAAAGATAAATGTTTTGTTGAACATAGAACAAATAACATAGAACTTTTTAAACATTTTTATAGTTTGGTGAAGTAGCATTAATCAATTCATCATTCCACTCGTGACCTTTTGCAAGCATTTGACGAAGTTTAACAAAATCAACTTCGCGGTTATCTTTTGGTCCATCGTTGAAAGCTCGGAATCCAGCTTTACCTTCGGTCATCATGTTTAATGCTAACCAATCTCTGTGACCCTCTTTATTTATATCCCATAAATTTAATTTATGAATACGAAGAGTGTTTATTGTTTTGCTTAAACAGTTTGGCATTGTATAAAGCAATTTGGTGCAATATTTATCGACAACTTCATCTAATGCAGTTAAATCAACAGTACCAGATTTCATAATTTCTTTGCCATTTGTTAAATCTGCACCCGTTTTTGATTTTCCATAAACAAGTTGTCCTTTATCGTCAACCCATTTGTCAACTATCACCATTGGATTTGCAACGTATTCGCCATTCACTTTTAATGCAGGAACAACTTCGGTAAGTAATCCATATCTCAAAGCTTCATGAGCAGACCAAGGTTCGCAAACAGTACATGAGAACATTGCATTTTCAATACCTACAAAAAGTGGTAAGAAATCTGTAGCACCTCCAATAGGTGCACTTCCGTGTTTCGGTCCGGCCTGACCAAAACGAGCTAAATCCGAAGCTATTGAAAAATCACAAGCCATTCCAATTTCCTGACCACCGCCAATTCTCATTCCATTTACACGACAAATAACAGGCTTATCATGCATCAAGATTGATGAAACCATATCATTGAATATACGCATATATTGTTTATATTCCTGTGGATTACCAGCATAATATTCTGCATATTCTTTAGTGTTACCACCAGTACAGAAAGCTTTGTCGCCAACACCTGTAAAAACTACAGCAACTACACTACGATCGTTTGAAGATTCACGCATAGCAAGAATGACTTCTTTTACAGCACTTGTTGTATAAGAATTGTACTGTGAAGGATTGTTAAGGAATATCCAGGCATTAAATAATCCTTCGATTATATTTCCCTGGTTATCTTTTGCTGGTCGTTTTTCGTAAATAATTTCTTTGTAAGTTGTTTCAACTAAATTGTGGCTTGATAATCCTGACATAATTATTTATTTTTAAGTTGTTATTTTATTAAGAATTTATTGTCTTCGACTACGCTCAGACTGACGGGCAATCAGTCATCCTGAGCGGAGTCGAAGGATGACATTATTTAAAATCCGGAACTAATACTGAACGTTTTTTGTATTTATGTTCGAGAGTATTTTTAAATACTTCATTAATTTGTGACATCGGGAATGTTTCTACAAAATCATGAATTTTTAATTTTCCTGAAGCGATTAATTCAACTACTTCCGGGTATAATTCAGGTTTACAACCCCAAGTTCCGATTACTTTTGCATCGAATGCCATTAAGTTACTTAAACGAACTTCCGGTTTATCCATTGTAAATCCAACAACAGACAGTGTAGATGTATAAGTAATTAAATTATATCCTAATTCTTGACCAGCTTTTGTGCCGGAAACTTCAAAAATTTTCCATCCGTAACGTGAAACTCCTAAGTTCTTTGTTATTTCTCTTATTTGTTCTTTTACTGCTTTAATGTCTAATCCTTTCACGTTAAGAGTGGCATCAATACCATTTACTTTTGCAGTATTTAATTTTTCATCATCAATATCAAGTGCTAAAACTTTTGCACCCATTATCTTTGCAATCAGCGCTGCATAAACACCAACTCCACCAATGCCAATAACAATAGCTAAATCGCCACTTTCAAGTTCAGATTTTTTTATTACCTGATATGGAGTTGATATAGCATCAGCAATTACTGCAAGTTGTTCTAAGGTGTAGTTTTCTAAAATCTTTTCTGGAACAGGACATAAATATTTTGAAGGAACTTTAATATGTGATGCAAATCCACCATGGAAATCGTTACCTGGCATAAGCTGTTTCTGGCACATATTGCTACGCCCTTTTTTACAAAGTTCGCATTCGCCACAAGGTAAAACAGCAGGAATTATTACTTTTTTGCCAATCCAATGTGATGGTCCGGCAATTACTTCTCCTGAAATTTCATGACCTAATGTTAAGGGTAATTCCTTTTTTGTTTTAACTCCAAAATGCCAAAAACTTAAATCGGTATGACAAACTCCACAACCGGCTATTTTTACCAGAGCTTCACCTTCTGATAATTCAGGAAAAGCACTTTCTACTATTATAAAATCAGCTTTTAGCTCTGTCATCTGCCAGGAATACATTTGTCCTTCCATAGTATAATTTGTTATTTGTGTTAAATGTTATTGTTTATTCAAATCTGAAAGTGTCTTTTTTCTTGTAATTATTTACACCATTTTTATGTCCGATTGCATTAACCAGATTTGTGAATGTTAAATTTAACGGAGTTCGTATATAATGTTTTCTTCCGTATTCAACTATTTTACCGTTCATATAATCGATTTCAGTTTCTTTATTGTTAATTAAGTCAACTGCAAGAGAAGGCATGTGATTTCCGGCAGCCATTAAATAACGAATACATAATTTAACAAAGTTGTCAGGTAATTTAATCTCTTCTGCTTTGGCGACTTCAACGGCTTCGTATAAAATTTGTTCAACAATTTCTAAAGTGTCAGGGTGACTCATTGCTTCTTTCATTGTTAATCTGGAAATAGCACAAAGTGGACTAAGAGCTGCATTTAATATAGTTTTTTCCCAAATTTTATCAGCAATTACAAAAGAGTCAGCCATTCTTGTTTCAAGATTAACACTAGTCAATGTATCAGCTATCCATTGAGCCATTTCTTTTTGTGAATCGTCAATAGAGCCAACAAAATTAGGAGGATTAAAGAAATTAATGTTAACTACATTTGGAGCTTGTAAATTACCTGCATAGTTTACAACCATTCTGAAAATTTTTGAATCTGTAAAATGGTTTACATATTTTTTTCTAATATCAATTCCATTTTGAGCACTTAGTAAATAAAGATCTTTTTTGCCGCTTTTATCAAGTTCATCTAAAATTGTGTCAACATGGTAAGCTTTTACAGCACTAATTAACAAATCGAAATCATGCTCCATTAATTCTTCAATAGAATTATAAACATGCTTGAAATATGACTTTTTTTGAATTTTTCCGCACAATTCAATACCATGAGATCTTACTAAACTTAATTTCTCTCTGTCAAGATCGGTAATTGCTACTTCACATCCAGCTTCATTAAAATGAACAGCTAGTGTTTCCCCAATAGGACCTAACCCAATAATTCCAATTTTGGAAAGTTGTTTTTTCATA
Organism: Bacteroidia bacterium; assembly: GCA_016218155.1. Lineage (NCBI taxonomy): Bacteria > Pseudomonadati > Bacteroidota > Bacteroidia > Bacteroidia bacterium. Next base: position 47,207 of record JACREQ010000040.1, on the reverse strand, counting down.
TTTTTATTATTTAAGCTCTAAATATATTAATTTTTTAAAGTATTATTCTTGCATCAACAGCACAAACTCTGTCTTCGAAAGCAAATACAGGGTTTATATCAAGTTCTTTTATTTCGGGATTATCTGAAACAAGTTTTGAAACTCTTTGTATTAATTCAATTAATAATTTCTTATTAACCCCTTTGTTACCACGATATCCTGAAATTAATTTTGCTGCTTTAATTGTTTCAACCATTTCCTGTGCTTCAATATCTGATATTGGTGCAATATTAAATTTTACATCTTTAAATATTTCAACAAAAATACCACCCATTCCAAACATAATCAAATGACCCAATCCTTCTTCTTTTTTTGCACCGATAATTAACTCTAATCCTTTTGGTTGTTGTTTCTGAATAAAAAATTTAAGATCATTAATTATAAATTTTTCCTGCATTTCTTTTACAGTTTTTATTACCTGATCTTCATTTTCAATGTTTAAAGCAACACCACCAACATCGCTTTTATGGATTACTTTTTCTGAATCAGCCTTTATAACAACTGGAAAACCAATTTTAATTGCTGCTTCAACCGCTTCTTCTGCTTTACTTGCATTTCTCCATTCTGAAACAGGAATAGAGTAGGCACCTAGAATTGAATATACTTCATTTGCAGTTAAAACCTCACGATTTGCAGCTTTTGCCTTTTCTATTATTATTTTAGAAATGTTTTTATCAGAGTCAATAAACTGTTTTATTTCACCTTTTTTTCTTGATAAAATATCATTATATCTTACCATTGCTGCCAATGCTTTTGCTGCAGTTTCGGCAAAATCAAAACATGGAATTGAACCATCTTTTAATATTTTTGAAGTTTCCTGCCATTTTTGCTTGTCAGTCATGTAATTGCAGACAATTGGTTTTGTGCTGTTTTTTGCAGCTTCTGCAAATTCTCTTGCAACGCTTTCGCAATCTACAAATGGAGGGGTAACAAAGTTCACATATATATTGTCAACATTTTCTTCATTCATCATAACTTCAAATGCCGATTTAAAATGCTGTGCGTTAGCTGTTGCAACAACGTCCAACGGATTATTAATTGAAGCAGATTCGAGCATTGTGGTTTTTAAAATGGCTTTTGCTTTTTCTGAGAGTGGCGGAATTTCTAAGCCATTACTTACTAGCTCGTCTATTGCTATTACTGAAGGACCACCGGTATTTGTAATAATTCCAACTCTTTTTCCATGTGGAATGGGTTGGTATGCAAATGCAACTGCAGCATTACATAAATCTTCAAGATTTGTAAATGAAAGAATTCCAACTTTTTTGAAAACAACTTCCATTGAAATACTACCGGCTAAACCACCGATATGCGAACGTGATGCTTCTGCACCTTTATCTGTTCTGCCGGCAGTCATTGCCAAAATAGGTTTTTTAGCAGTAACTTCAAGTGCAATATCCATGAATTCTTTCGGGTCAGTCAAACTTTCAACATAAAGCACAATAGCGCGTGTGTTTTCATCATTCCCGTAGTGACGAATAACCTCTGGAATTGATACGTCAGATGCATTACCGTTTGATGTGTACATTCTCATTCCAATTCCCCAATCATAAAAAGCTTGCATTATAACTGCACCAACACCACCACTTTGTGCAACAACAGAAATATATCCTTCTTCTGGAAATGTGAAAGTGAAATTACAATATGCTTTATATTTTGGATCGGAATTTATTGTACCCTGACAATTTGGACCTATTATTCTTATTCCATATTTTTTTGCAATTGCAAGAAAGTCATTTTCAAGAGCCTGACCTTCTGCGCCCATTTCTTTAAAACCAGCTGTATTTATTATAATAGCTTTAACTCCTTTTTTTCCGCAATTTTCAACTTCTTCCGGAACAAATGTTGGTGGTATTACAATATGAGCTAAGTCAATTTCACCCGGAACATCGATAATAGATTGATAAGCCTTTAATCCTCTAATTTCATCTACTTTAGGATTTATGGGATATATAGGTCCAGTGAATCCATAATGTAATAAATTCTTGATTATTACATTCCCAATCGAAAGTTCCTTTACTGAAGCACCGATTAAAGCAATTGATTTTGGTTCGAAAAAAGCCTTTAAGTCATTCATAAACTTTCAAAATTAAAAATACTAATTTTAAAAAATTATTACATATATCACGTTTATTTTGAAGATAATTTTAGATGCCTGAAACCACCCCATATAGCTGCACCGAGTGCGCCTGCATATACTGCATCCGGATTTGAAGTAATAGTTAAGTTTAGCTTACCAAGCTCAGCAAGTTCATTAATAGCCTGAACCATTCCGATATTCATTGCCATTCCACCCGTTAGAGTAACAGGTGATTCTGCTCTTACCGATGTTAATAGTTTAACAACTTTATTTGCTATTGAAAGATGAATTCCTTTTATTATATCTGGTGTTGAAATTCCTCTTGAAACCATATTAATAACATCTGTTTCAGCTAATACTGCACATATTCCTGATGGTAATTCGGGTTTGGTAGATTTTAGAGATGTTTCTCCAACTTCTTCAATAGCTAAACCTAAATATCTTGAAATATTCTCGATAAATTGCCCTGATCCTGATGCGCATTGTCCGGTCATTTTATAGTCAATTACTTTACCAAAATCGTCAACTTTAATTGCTCTAACATACAGTGCACCTAGGTCAACAACTGTTTTTGCGCCGGGCGAAAAATAAATTCCTCCACGGGCATGGGTTGTCATACTGTAAAAATGACCTCGTTTTCTTGTAAGCATTTCACCTTCTCCAGTTGATGCAATGTATGCAATGTCCTTTATATTAAGGTTGTTTTTTTCCAGAAGATGGTCGATAAGTAAATTTGCAACCATTTCGGGATTACGTTTTCTAATTTTCTCGGAATCTTTATCAATAATAACAGGATTTTCTGAATAGTTCAGAAGAACCATTTTAATGTTACTACTTCCAACATCAACTCCTATTGTGTATAATTTGTTATCCATTTTTTAAAATTAATTTTAATCTTTATAACTTCTGCGTGCAAACATTGCACCGCCCAAAGCTCCCATAAAAATTGAGTCGGTGTGAATATTTATTTTAAGATCGTCACCGTAATTTTTTCTTACAAGTTCTGTAACATATTTTAATACAGCTTGGTTTCTTGCTACGCCTCCTGTAAATGTGAATTCATTTCTAACACCACCTGAACGCGCAAGTAAAGACATCGCCCTCATAACAATTGATTTATGTAAGCCTGCAAGAATGTCTGCACGTTCTTCGCCAACATTTAATAATTCTCTTATTTCTGCGGCTGCAAAAACAGTACATGTTGAGCAAATTGTTACTTCTTTCTTTGCGTCTGATGCAAGGGGACCTAATTCATTAAGTGAAATGTTAAATTCATCTGCAATATAGCCTAAATATCTTCCACAACCTGCAGCACATCTGTCATTCATGTGAAAACTTGTAACTAAACCATGGCTGTCAACCTGAATTGCTTTTGTGTCCTGACCACCAATATCCAGAACGGTTTTAGTATTTGGAAATACTGCATGGGCACCAAAAGCATGGCAAAGAATTTCCGATTTTATAGATTTCTCCGGAAATGGTAAAAGCGCACGACCATAGCCGGTACCAACCATGTTTGCTATATGTATATCCATGTTTGCAATAAAAGTTATGTGTTCTTTTATTGACTCGTGAACTTGTTTATGATTTCCTTTCAGGATATTCATTTCAATGTCGAACTGGATATCTGAAACCTCTGGATTTGTGTTTTCTAAATAAGAATATTTTTCATTAAGAACTTCAAGTGCTTCAAATATCAGTTCTTTAAAATCAAACTCAGTTAATTCATTTTCCACAGGAGTAATACTTTTATCGTAAATCAGCATCATTGGCTCAAAATATTCTTTGCCAAGTTTTGCAATTTCTTTATTGTAGCGTTCACTTACTATATCACGGAAAAACTGATTTTTATTTCCAAGATTTGCGAAAATAAATTCATGTCTTATTTCAGGAGCAATAATATTGAATATTGTTTTAACAAAATTAACAATAGTAGTTTTTTTCTCACCTTCAAAAGTAGAATTTATTGATTCGTCAAACTGAACAATTAGCTTATCTAATCTACGTTTAAACTGTAAATATTGAAATACAGATTCAATATCCTCAATATATTTTTTATATTCAGGTTTACTTTTTATTTCATCATCTAATTTCATTTTAAGAATTGAAAAACGGGCATTGTAAATTGCTTCCAATCTTGCAATTTCTGTTGCTACCATGTAATTTGCCCTAGTATTTGTTATTCCTCTTCCAATGATTTCATCCTGCTCGTTAATAATAACAGCCTTTGAAGTAGTTGAACCAAGGTCGATACCTAAAAAATATTTTTTCATTAATAATTATTTTTCTTAATTAAAAGATTGTTATGATTATTCTAAAATTAATTTACGTTGTTCTAACATTTGGAAGAATGATTCGAGACGATTTTTAATATTTGCATATGAAAAGTATCTAGGATCAACCAAATCAGATTCAATAAAACCAACTGGTATTTCCAGACGACGTTCCAGTTGTTGCATAATCATTAACTGACCTGCCGAGAATGAATTACAGCTTTTAATTGAATTAACGAGAAATCCATCTGCATGATAATCAGTAATACATTTACTTAAAAGTTCTACACGTTGTTCAAGGTTTAGATTTGTATAACAATTCATACAGTAATCGGCAAGACTTTCCAATGGTTTATCCGGATTTACACGGAATCCCATATCGTAAACTCCACCAACTTTTGTATATGAAGAAGCTACAATAACGGCACCCATATCATAAAATAATTTCCAGAATTCGCGAAAGTGTGTCCAGTTGGGTGGACCTTCAACCACTAAACGGAAACGTTCTTTCTCCATTTCACCTTCAGGTGTTATAGGTCCTAATCCATTATGAACTCTGTCCATAATTTCTTTGTATAGCTCATTATAATAATCTATAGCTTCAGGAGTTCCTCTGAAACCATTATTTATAGGTCCGATATAATATACTCCTGCAAAATAAGCATCAATAGGTGAGGGACGGTTTTTAGTTGTATCAAATATTTTGATTATTGTTTCTTCAACTTTTGAGGAATTTGCAAGTATTTTCTTTAATTTTTCTTCGTCATATTTGTTACCTGAAACTTTTTCCATTTTTGGTATAACTTCTTCTTTGAGTTGTTTTACCATATATTGCGTCATTTCTGGAGTAATTTTATGACCTTCCTGATATGGAGTGTGAAGTAAAGCAACTGGTACATTTGGGTAAAGTCGTTTTAATGTCTCGAACCATTTCATAAATGTGAAACAGCCGGTATAGCTTAATAACAAAAGATCAGGTGCCGGAATCTTTTCACCTGATGGTCCAATGTTACCATTAATCATCATACCAACATCACATTTAACGTAAGTACAAACATCTTCTGAATGTCCCAATTTTTCTGCATCAAGTATGAAGCCTTCAGATTTCTTTCGCATACCGGATTGAAGTGCATTAATTTCAGGATAAACAGGAAGCATGTCGAAAGCAAGAATAAGCTCTGAAATATTTCCGGGAACAAAAGTATAAACAACTTTCTTTCCGGTTTCTTTAGCATTTCCCAACTCCTTTAACAATCCTGCAATCATCTCTTTCTGGATGATCATGCTCTTTTCTTTGCTAACAGATTTTGACATATTATTTATTAATATTTTCTTCTTTAATTGTGATTTAATTAAGCCCAAAGTTTAATTGAGTCTGAAAAAGTTCCGACCTGTTCTTTAATTACCTTAAACTGACCGGTGTTTTCGCTGTATAAAAAGCTTATGTAACGAACGTTGTTATCATCGCAGGCTTTTTGCAAAATAGGATGATCAAGTAGAGCTGGGTCGCAGAAACTTGGAGCTGCAAAAATGATCCCGTCTACGTTTCTTTCTTTCAATTGAGTTAGTAAGCGACCTTCTTTTGGATTGTCTACATCATAAACTGACGAAGAAAATGTGCTTTGTTCGAGGTAAGCTCTAACTATAGAATCTAAAGGTGAGTATTTTGTTGTATTTATATCGCCTTTTATCCATCTTGAACCAAGAAGAAAATCGTCTTCAATAATATAACACCCTGCAAGCTCAATTGTTTTTATTAAACTTAAGGGAGGTTGTTCGCAGAATGCACCAATTACAAGAACTCTTATTTTATCATGAGGTTCACCGTTTTCAACTTTTAAAAGATTTACAACTTCTTCTAAAATGTCATTATGTTCTTCAACCGGAATTACAAAACCGGCACGTACAATATTATATATGTCGGCAGCAGTAATTCTCCATGGAAACTCTGATCTGATATTGTATATTTCTTCAGTTAGTTTTCTGTTTTTATTAAATAGATCAATTGATTTTTGAAGACGCTCAGGTGTAACTTCAATATTATTTATTTTTTTAATCTCATTTAATATATGTTGAAGCTCTGATTTATAAAATTCACCTCCGACTTCAGGTAAGAAGTTTTGAGGAAAGTCCATGTATTTCACAAATTTACCTTTACCAAAAAGCTGAAACATTCCGGATAGATTCCTTATTACATCACAAATTGACGGAAATATAAATCCGTCAAAATCTTCAAGATGATTATCAAGTACTAATTCTACAATCCCACGGGGCATATGACACACATATGATTGATAGTATGCGTCACCCTTAATAATCTGCTTCTTATCTCCACCGCCAAGTATTCCTACCGCCAAACCATTAGCTGCATGAACTATTTCTCGCGGAAAGTAAATAGGCATATATCCAACCAAAACTCTGCTATTATCCTGTTTCTTCCATTCTTTTGCTCTGGTAAAATTCAGGTCAAAAGCTAGTTCATTACATTTTTTAATTATATCGTTTAATGCTTCCAAAATAAATTAAATTAAATTGATTGGTAATTAATTTGTTGAAGAAAAAGTAAAATCCTAATAGGCAGATTGTAAGCGCGATAATAAGATTGCTCCTTAATTAATCAACTACCAAATATAATAATATTATTTAAAATAAAAATGTTATTTAGCATAAAATATAAATATCGTGTTACTTTCTTGTTTATAGTAAATTAAATAAATATTCAATTTTTTAATATTTAAATTAATCAAATTTTAATACAAGTATTTTTACAATTAGATTAGTTATTTTATTCTGATATTATATTTTTGCCTGAAAATCTTATTTCCTATTTTTCTTACATTTACCAAGTTTTTTAAATTTTAATTTAATGAAGAGTTTATTTTTTTTAGGAATTTTTTCATTGTGTATTTACTTTAGTTCTTGTAATAGTAAATCCAAAAAAGATGTTGTAAAAAAGGATGTTGTTGCAAAAAATGATAGTATAAAAGTAAAACCTATAGATTCATTAAAGTGGGAAATTGAGCAATTTCTTACAGATAGCACAATTCGTCATGCTTCTGTAGGAATTATAATTGCTGAAGATTCGATTGATAATGTTATTTATCAATATAACCCGCAAATAAGTTTAGTGCCGGCATCAGTATTGAAATTACTAACAACAGCTACAGCATTGGAAGCCCTTGGTGGGGGAATGTCATTTAAAACCACTTTACAATATAATGGTAATATTTCTGAAGGGCATATATTAAATGGTAATATTATTATTAAAGGAGGTGGTGATCCGACTCTTGGCAGAGTTGATGAGTCAAATATTGTGTCGAAATGGGGAAATGCAATTAAAAAATTAGGAATAGATTCAATAAATGGAAAAGTTATTGGTGATGCATCGGTGTATGAAGATGAACTTGCCTGCCCCACATGGAGTTGGGGTGAGGTAGCAAATTATTACTGTCAGCCTGCAAGTGGTTTAACTTTTAATGATAATGTTTTTGAACTTAGGTTTAATGTTACTAACAAAGCAGCATTATATTCCAGTTCAGGAAATATGAAACCTTATGTGCCTGGAATTAGATTTAATAATTTTTCTCAGGGAGCAGGAATTGGCGAACTTGAAACTTATTTTTTAGGTATGCCATACGGAAAGGAATTTGATATTCAAGGTTATTATCCAAATAGTCAGGGAAGTTCTATGATGGTTGGAACTATGCCCGATCCTGCTTTGGCTGCAGCATATCAATTAAATTTCTGGTTAAAAAGAAATGGTGTTAAAGTTTGTGATACAGCAACAACTATTCGTGAATTAAAGTTGCATAGAATGGATACTGGTGGTGAGCGTAAGGAAATTATAACAACCTTCTCTCATAGTTTGTACTCAATTATTTCTGAGACTAATCTTGTTAGTAGAAATCTTTTTGCCGAACATATTTTAAAGCATTTAGGTTTTATGAGAAGTGGTAAAGGAAGCAGACAGTCAGGATTAAATTATGAAGCTGCATTCTGGAAAAATAAAAAAATGGATACAGGTGGTTTGTTTTTACATGATGGTAGCGGGATAAGCAGATATAATGGCATTACTGTTTCACAACTTGCTTTTGTGTTATCACATATGAAAAATAAGAGTCAGCATTATGAGTCGTTTAAAAATACTTTACCAGAAGCTGGTAAAACAGGTACAATGCGACGTATGGGGAAAAATACTCTGGCAGAAGGAAGAGTTTTTGCCAAGAGTGGAACAATGTCCAGAGTTTCTAGTTATGCGGGTTATGTAACAACGATTAAGGGAAAGACATTAATTTTCGCAATTATTACAAATAATTTTACCTGTTCTCTTGCTGAAATTAAAGAAAAGTATGAGAAGATAATGATTAGAATGGCAGAATGGGAAAGAATAACAAAATAGAATTATAAATTTTGAAATAGCTTTTAACTTAATAACTGTTTGACTTATTCCTTAGTTATTAATTACTCTGATTTCGTGTGTTAATTCAAATGCTTTTTTATACATGTATGAAACACCGCAATAGCGATCTTGTGATAATTCTACGGCTTTCTGAAGTTTTTCTATTGGTAAATCTTTACCTTCAAATTCGTAAATAATATGCATTTTGGTATAATGCTTAGGGTGTTCTTCGGTAATGTCTGCGTCAACAATAATATTAAAGCTGGTGATTTCAACGCGCATTTTTTCAAGAATAGAAACTACATCCATACCTGAGCAGCCTGCAACAGAAGCAAGCATTAATTCTTTCGGACGTGGACCCTCATTATTGCCTCCAACTTCTGCATTTGCATCCATTGTTAAATTATGGCCATTTACTTCAGCATTAAATGCCATTTTACCTTTCCAGGAAGTTTTAACAGAATGTTTCATTTAAAGAATTTCAATAAATTATTTCTTAAAGTTAAAAAAGCTCCGAAAATTCGGAGCTTTTTGTGGTACCACCTGGAATTGAACCGGGGACACACGGATTTTCAGTCCGTTGCTCTACCAACTGAGCTATGGTACCCTTTTGTTGGGTTGCAAAAGTATAAAAATTTAATATTACACAAAACTTTTTTTGAATAATAAAATAATATTTTTTTCAAGTATTTACGTAATCGCCATAAAAATAGATGATTGAGTCGTAAATATTTTTTGTGATTATATGAAATTATTTTTTGTAAATGAATTTTTGATTTCCGAATTAATTGTATCTTTGCAGTCCGTTTAAAATAAATAATTATATGCCAGCAAAAATCAGATTAGCAAGACATGGTAAGAAAAGATCGCCGTATTATCACATTGTGATTGCGGACGCGCGGGCGCCACGAGATGGCAAGTTCATCGAAAGCATTGGCACCTACAATCCAGTAACAAACCCAGCAACTATCGACATTAATTTCGATAAAGCGTTAGCTTGGTTAAACAACGGGGCAGTTCCTACAGAAACCTGCCGCGCAATTTTATCATATACAGGAGTGTATATGAAAAAACATCTTATGGAAGGCGTTAAAAAAGGCGCATTTGATGAGACTGTTGCAGAAACTCGTTTTAACGATTGGAAACAACAGAAATTCAATAAGATTCAGGATAAGAAAAACAGATTAAGCAAAGAAAGTGTTTCTGAACTTAAAGCTCGTTTAGAAGCTGAATCAAAAGTAAAAGATGCAAGAGCAGAAGCAATAGCTAAAAAATTAGCTAAAGCTGCAGAAAAAGCTAAAGCTGAAAACGAAGAAGTTTCTGAAGCACCAGCTGACGAAGCAGCTCAAGCTGAAGCATAAACGTTCTTATGTTCAGAGAAAAATGCCGTGAGTTCGGCATTGTGCTGAAAACGCACGGTGTAAAAGGCGAACTACTTATAAAAACGGTATTTGAGATTTCTGACAGTTACGAATTAGCGGAATCAATATTCCTTGAAATAGAAGGATTATTGGTTCCGTTTTTTATTGAAGAATATACAGTTTCTTCAAATCAGACAATTATTGTAAAACTTTCTTTTATAGATAACAAAAATAAAGCAGTAAGATTTGTCGACTGCAATGTTTTTATCGAAAAAAATAAATCCAAAGCTCCTAAGGTAGAATTCTCAACTTCTGATTTAATTGGATTTTCAGTTTTAAATCAGGATGGGGTAAATCTTGGTAAAATTATCGACTTTATGGATATTCCAGGAAATTTTCTTGTAACAGTAATGTTTGGGAATAAAGAAATTCTTATACCATTTAATGAGCATGTTTTAATTGATTTTAATAAGTCCAAGAAGCAAATTACTTTGGATGTTCAGGATGGACTTGTTGACTTATAAAAAAAATATAGATCAATTTTTAAACTTTAGATACTCTAAGTACTTTAATTAATTAAGGCACTTATTCCCCTAAACCATGACTTTTATATTTCTTTTTTTACTTAATAATATTATCTTTGTCTGTTAGCCTTTTAACTAATTAAGGATTTATTGTTAAGGCTTTCAGTATTTTGTAATTTTATTTTTTGTCAGATAATGAAAGTTGAGAAAAACAAAAAAGTGAATGCTCTGATATTAGCTGCAGGAAATTCTACAAGAATGAATGCTCCTAAACCTTTTTTGAAGTTTGATAAAAACATAACATTTATAGAAAAAATTATATCCAGTTATCAGAAATTTGGTTGTGATGATATTATAATAGTTGTAAATACTGAATGTGTTGAAGCTATTAGAAAATTTCAAGTTGATAATGTTACAATAGTAATTAATGAAAACATAGAACTTGAAAGATTTCATTCTGCAAAACTTGGTTTTCAGAAAATGCAGGATTGTGATTTCTGTTTTTTACAGGATGCAGATAATCCATTTATAACAAAGGATATTCTGACTTATGTTTATTCTGAGAATTTGCCTGATCAATATATAATACCAAGCTATAAGGGTAAAGGCGGGCATCCTATTTTATTGCCAGAAAGTATAATATCTGATTTGAAAAAATATCAAAAACAAAGTGCAAATTTAAAAGAGTTTTTGTCAGATTATAAAAGCTATAAATTAGAGATTCCTAATAAAGATATACTTATTAATATAAATACTCCCGAAGACTATAATTATTATTTTAATTCCTGATTAGAAAAAATGAACAATATATATAATAAAATATCTGAAATTTTAAAGTCGAATAATAGGACTGCGTTATGTACAATAGTTTCTACTGTTGGTTCTACACCATTAAAAGCGGGTGCAAAGATGATAGTTTATGAAGATGGAAGTATTTTCGGAACTATTGGTGGTGGGCATCTAGAGGAAGCTACAATTAAAAATGCACTTGTTGTTATTAAGGCAAAAGAACCAAAATTATTTAAGCATGAACTAAAGGCTCAGCATGAAATGTGTTGTGGTGGATCATTAGAAATATTTATAGAACCAATTATGCAAAAGAAAAAAATGTTTTTGTTTGGGGCAGGACACGTAGGTAAAGCAATAGTTAAACATTCACTTGATTTAGATTTTGATATTACTGTGATTGATAGTCGTGAAGGCATTTTTAACGAATGGGCATTTGATGGGGTTGAGAAAATTATTGCACCTTTTACTCAGGTTCTTCCAACTCTATCATATGATAATAATACATTCATTATTATAACAACGTTTGATCATGCTATCGATAGAGAGGTGTTAGCTTTTTGTATGAAACAACCGCATTTTTATTTAGGTATGATTGGTAGTAAAACCAAGATTGCACGAACCTATGAAATGTTCCAGTCAGAAGGAATTTCTACAAAAGAACAACTTGAAAAAGTTGATATGCCAATGGGTATTGATATCAATGCTGAAACTGCTGATGAAATAGCCATAAGTATTATCGCAAAACTTATTAAAGAAAAAAACACATTGCACTAAAATTGTTAAAGAAAATTAATGAAACAACTAAGTATAAAAATTAATGGAAAGCAATTTGAAGTTTTAATTAACGAACATGAATTACTTTCATCAGTAATTAGGGATAAAGTTGGATTAACCGGAACTAAAATTGGTTGTGAGCAGGGAAGTTGTGGCGCTTGTACTGTTTTAGTTAATAATGAACCTGTTCTTAGTTGTATAACTCCTGCACTTCGTTGTAACAATACAGAAATAACGACAATTGAAGCTCTTGCTGTTGATGGAAAATTGCATAAACTACAGGAAAAATTTGTAGAAAAAGGTGCAATTCAATGTGGCTTTTGTACACCGGGCATGGTAATGACTGCAATATGTTTAATTCCAAATCTTGATTTAAAGGCAGGAATGGAAGCTGTCAGAAATCAGATAAAGGAAGGGATCTCAGGAAATTTATGCAGATGTACAGGATATAAAAAAATAATTGATGCAGTTGCCGAACATGCTTTGGAAATAGAAAATTCTAAATCAAAAATAAATGATAATTTAAATGGGGCTGTGGGTATATCACGACCATATATTGAAGCAGAGAAAAAAGTAAGAGGTGCTGCAGAATATGCTGATGATATTTACACAAGAAATGCATTGCATTGTAAGTTATTACGTAGTACATATTCTCATGCTAAAATTGAAAGTATTGATACTTCAGAAGCATTAAGACTTGAAGGTGTGCATTATGTTGCGATTGGAAAAGAATTGCCAATAACATTTGGAGTGCTTCCAATTTCTCAGGATGAAAATGCAATTGCAGTTAATAAGGTTCGTTATGAAGGCGAAATAGTTGCAGCTGTTGCAGCTGATAGCGAAGAAATTGCAGAACAGGCATGTAAACTTATTAAAGTAAAATATATTCCATTAAAAGAATTTTTAGAGATTGATGAATCACTTTATGATGTTGGCGAAAATGAAAAAATTCATGAATATGGAAAATTCAATAACAATATTCATAAGAAAGCAGAACTTCGGTTTGGTGATCAGCAACAAGGAATAAAAGAAGCTGATGTAACATCAAAAATGTTTTTTGAATTTGAGGGAATAAATCATGGTTTTACTGAACCTCATGCTGCAACTGCTTATTGGGATGAGAATGGTTTAACAATAACTACAGCAACTCAGGTTCCTCATTATTTGCATCGTGCATTGGCAAAAGTAATGGAAGTCCCCTTAAGTAGAGTTAGGGTTATTAAACCATATTTAGGTGGTGGCTTCGGAGGTAAAAGTGATCCTTTTCCACATGAGATTATTGTTTCGCATTTAGCTAGAAAAACAGGAAGACCGGTAAGGGTTAGATTAACACGTGAAGAAGTATTCTTAACAAATCATGGCAGGCATCCATCAAAAATGACTGTTGAAATGGGTATTTCAAATGATGGTGAATTCAAAGTTCTTGATGCTGATGTTGCGATTGATGGTGGCGCTTATGGAAGTTTTGGTGTTGTAACTTCTTATTATAATGGTGTGTTGTTACAGGCACCTTATAAATTAAATAATTTTGGTTTTAAAACTTACAGGGTTTATACAAACAAGCCTCAGTGCGGTGCTATGCGCGGGCATGGTGCTGTAAATTCCCGTTTTGCAGTTGAATCAATAATTGATGATTTAGCTCACAAAATTAAAGTTGATCCATGTGAATTAAGATTGAAAAATTTCCTTGATTCAAATACTTTAACAGTTGGTCAATATAGAATTACTTCAAATGGTAGTCGAGAGGCTTTATTAAAAGTAATGGAGCAATCTGAATGGAAAAAACGAATTGGTAAATTAGTAACCGGGCATGGATTAGGTGCTGCTTGTGGCTTTTTTATTAGTGGAAGTGCACTTCCAATTATATGGAATGAATTACCTCAATCAGTAGTTCATTTAAAACTTGATTTTGATGGCAGAGTGTTAGTAACATCTGGTTCAAGTGATATTGGTCAGGGAAGTGATACAATGCTTGCAATAATTGTTTCTGAAGTTTTAGGAATTAGTTTAGATAAAATATTCGTTTTAGCTGCTGACACTTTACTTACTCCTGTTGATTTTGGTAGTTATTCAAGCAGGGTAACTTTTATGGCAGGTAATGCAGCAAAGGATGCTGCTGGGAATTTAAAGAAAGAAATAATTGAATCTGTAACAAATCAAAAAAATATTTCTAAAGAAGAACTAAATTTTGTAGGTGGTAGAGTTTTTAGTAATGACAAAACTGTCGATTTATCATGGATTGAAGTGGTAGATATTTTAACTGCTAAACGCGGAGCTGTCTGTGTTAGTGGAAAATATATTTCTCCAAAACTGGGTGGCGATTTTAAAGGTGCAGGAGCTGGTTTAAGTCCGTCATATACTTTTGGATCTTGTGTTGCTGAAGTGAATGTTGATACTGAAACAGGTTTTGTAAAAGTTTTAAACGTATGGGGAGCGCATGATTGTGGAAAAGCTTTAAACCCAATGGCAGTTGAAGGTCAGTTAGAAGGCTCGTGGCATATGGGAGTGGGGCAGGCAATAAGCGAACAAATGAAATATTATAAAGGTTTATTGTTAAATAATAATTTCCTTGATTATAAAATTCCAACTTCACTTGATACTCCTGATATTCATGCTAACATTATAGAAACAATTGATCCTGAAGGTCCGTTTGGAGCAAAAGAAGCAGGTGAGGGAGCTATTCATCCTGTAATTCCTGCAATAGCAAATGCTATTTTTAATGCAGTTGGCGTAAGAATTACCAAATTGCCAATAACTGCCGAGGATATTTTAAAGCAAATGAAGGAGAATAAATTGTTAAAAGAAAAAACTATTGCGTAATGATAACAGAAAAAACATACATCACAGCTTTAACTATTGACCATGCATTTTTTGAAGCAAAGAAATGTCTATCTGGTTTTCGTTATATTGCTGGCGGAACAGACGTAATAGTAAATAAATTTCAGGGAAATGATAATGCCGATTGTTTGATTGACATTAGTGGAATAGCAGAATTAAAGCAAGTTGTTACAAAAGAAAACCATATAGAAATAGGTGCTTTAGTTCGTTTAGATGATTTGAAAAATTATAAAGTAATTACTGATAATTTTCCTGCTTTACTTGAGGCTGCAAATTTAGTTGCTTCACCGGTTATAAGAAAAACTGCAACTATAGGCGGTAATTTACTTTGCGAAAACAGATGTGTTTTTTACAATCAAAGTGAATGGTGGAGAGAAGCTGCTGGACATTGCTTAAAATGTAATGGTAATGTTTGCATAGCCTCAGGTGGAAATAAAAATTGTTTTGCGAAATTTGTTTCTGATACTGCTGTTGTTTTAATAAGCATGAATGCCAGTATTGAAGTTTTTGATGATAATAAATTATCAATAATTCCAATTGAAGAAATTTATTCCGGCGATGGTATAATACCTGTTAAGTTAAGCAAACTAGCTATTGTTAAGTCAATTCATATTCCGCTTAATAATCAATATAAATCTGTATTTAAAAAACTGCGACAGCGTGAGACTTTAGAATTCAGTTCTATGTCAACTGCTGTAACAATAAATAAAATAGGTAAACTTAAAATTGTATTAGGTGCTGTACATGCTAAACCAATTATTTTTAATGGTAATGTTACAGATGATTTTAATGAAATACTTAATGCTTTAATTTCTAATACTAGAATTGTAGATAATGATGTTTATTCGAGATCATACAGAAAAGAAATGATTTCTGTATTTTTACAAAGAAGTTTTAAAGAGTTATCTTTATTAAAATAAATGAAAATGAATTTAGAAAATAAAACTGCAATTGTTACAGGTGGTAGTGCCGGTATAGGTGCTGCAATAGCTTTAAAACTCGCCGAATACGGTGCGAATATTGCAATTGTAGATTGGAAAGAAGAAGCAAATGCAATAATTTCAGAAATAGAAAAACTGGGAAGAAAAGCAATTTTTATTCGTGCTGACGTTTCTAAATTTAATGATGCACAAACTGCAGTGGAGAACGTTGTTAAAGAATTTGGAAGAATAGATATCCTTGTCAATAATGCAGGAATAAATAAGGATGGCGTAATATGGAAGATGACAGAAGAACAGTGGGATAACGTGGTTGATATTAATCTTAAAGGTTTTTTTAATTACATACGAGCAGTTTCTCCAATATTTCGCGAACAACAATCAGGTAAGATTGTAAATATTACATCAATTAATGGTATGCGCGGAAAATTCGGTCAAGCAAATTATTCTGCAGCAAAATCAGGTATTATAGGCTTAACAAAAACTGTTGCAAAGGAACTTGGAAAATATAATGTAAATGTAAATGCAGTTGCTCCAGGGTTAATTGAAACAGAAATGATGAAAAATGCTGATGAAAGTGTAAGAATTCAGGCAATGGCAGATATAACATTAGGAAGAATTGGACAGCCTGAAGATATTGCAAATGCTGTTGCTTTTTTGTGCAGTGAGCTTGCAAAACATATTACAGGAGACGTTTTAAAAGTTGATGGAGGACAGTATATTTGAAAAGTTATTAAGTTTTAAAAGTTAATAGGTTATAGAGTTATTAAGTTATTAAAATGGTTTTAGTGAGATTTTGCGATTTAGTGTTTTTTGTGGCAAAAAGAGTTCATAGGTTATTAAGTTATTAAAAATATTTAGTGAGTTTTTGTGATTTTGAGTTTTTGTGGCAAAAGAGTTATTTGGTTATTAAGTTATTAAAATAGTTTTAGTGAGATTTTGTGATTTAGTGTTTTTGTGGCATTTAAAAATAAACGAAAATGAATTTAAATGATATAGTTGTTATTTCTGCTTGCAGAACAGCAATGGGTAAATTTGGCGGATCTTTAAGAGATATTGAATCTTATGATTTAGGTGCTGTTGTAATAAAAGGAGCTTTGCAAAGAGCAGGCTTAATAGGAAGTCAGATTGATGATGTAATTCTTGGGAGCTGTCGTCAGGCTGGTAATGGACCTAACCCTGCGCGTACTGCGGCCGTTAGAGGTGGAATAAATCCATTAGTTCCTGCAATCTCCTTAAATATGGCGTGTCCATCAGGAATGAGATCTGTTGCCTTTGCATCTCAGGCTATTCGTCTGGGTGAAGCTGAGATTGTTTTAGCAGGTGGATTTGATAATATGAGCTCTATTCCTTATTTGTTGAAAGGTGCAAGGTGGGAAGGTTTTAAAATGGGTAATAAAACTATTGAAGATGGCTGGAGTGATAGCATTGATCCATTAATTGGAATGGGCATGGGTGACACAGCGGAAAATCTTTATGATAAATATAAAATTTCAAGAGAAGAGCAGGATGAGTATGCAGTGCAAAGCCATTTGAAAGCTTCTGCTGCACAAAAGAGCGGACGATTTAATGATGAAATTGTACCGGTTGAAATTCCTGCAACAAAACACACTAATGCAATTACTTTTGATAAAGATGAAACTATTCGCCATGAGATAAATATTGAAAAGATGGCGAAAATTCCTCCTGCTTTCAGAAAAGGTGGAACTGTTTCAGCTGGAAATTCATGTGGCTTGAGTGATGGTGCCACTGCGTTAATTGTAACATCTAGACAAAAAGCAACTGAATTAGGAGTTAAACCATTATTTTCAATAGTGTCATTTGCTCAGACTTCTGTTGAGCCTAATGTTATGGGCGAGGGTCCTTCATATTCTATTCCATTGGCATTAAAAAATGCAAAGATGGAATTAAGTGATATGGATTTGGTTGAAATTAATGAAGCTTTTGCTATTCAGGTTTTATCAAACCAAAAAGTATTGAAAATTGATAACAATAAGCTAAATGTTAATGGTGGTGCTATAGCATTGGGACATCCAACCGGAATCAGCGGAGCAAGAATTCTAGTTACAGGTTATTATGCTTTAAAAAATCTTGATAAAACATTTTGTGTTGCCAGTATTTGTGGCGGTGGCGGTGTAACAACTGCAATGGTAATTAAAAGAGAATTGTAATTGTATATGAAAAGTCTATTTCATATTATAATGTTATTTGTTCTTATTTTATCTGTTTCATGTAATCAGATTAAAGAAAAAACTATAAAAATTAATGAAGATAGTTCAGGATATTTTTTTAGATATTACGACTCTGACACAGGGCAGATAATAAGATTAACTGAAAAGCAAATGCAGGAAATTCAAAATGCTATACCTTATTTGAATGTTGATTCTTGTAAAATTTATAATCCTGATAGTTTATATGCACTTTGTTTATTAAGTTGTGAAGAGCAGCTTGATATAAATGGATTTACAAGCGAAGCAGGACAGGATGAATTTTATAAAATATATTCAATGGTTTTAAGGAAAGAGGTAGATAAAAAATTTGTTGATTCTGATACGTTAAGAATAGCTTTGCAAAATATATTTAACAGTGTTAATAGTACTTTCCAATGTGTTTCGCAAGGTGGAACAATGTACTATCATATGTCTGAACGAATATATGGATATGCAGAATGGTATTTATTGACTGGTATCAATGATAATTATAAATCTCTGAACATTGTTAAATATGGTGATATCGAAAAACAAATTTCAGATATTTGTATAACCTACAAAGAAAATATTTCTAAAGAACAGATAAATTCATGTATGCAAAATATTACTGTAAGTAACAAAGAATATAAAAACTGGCTATTAGAACAAGCGTTTGATTTTACTGGGTTATATAAATAAATCTTTTTATGATAGGTATTATGCTTAATAACATTTTGATTTAATGCTAATACTTGCTATTTTTATAGTATAGATACAATAAATATATTAGTAATTAATTGGGAATAAATATGTGTTATGGGCTATAATAAGAAATAGTGAATCGTATAATATTGTTTTAACCACATAATCTAAAAATAATATGAGAAATTTAATATTACTTTTCTTACTTGCAACTGCAACATTTTCTTTTGGTCAAGCACCTACATCCTATTTTGCTGTGCCGAGTGAATATGTATGCACAAATCAAATTACTACCGTAGTTTATACTGGTAACGCCTCACCTTCTGCAATATATATATGGGATTTTGGTTCAGGACAAATAGTTAGTGGAAGTGGACAAGGACCAATTCAGGTTAGTTTTCCAATTGCAGGAACTATCACAATTTCTTTGACAGTAATTCAATATCCTGACACTTCAGTGACAACATCAGGAGATATGTATGTTTCATTGTGTAATGGAATCGAAAATGTAAAAAATACAAATTGGCTGATTACTCCGAATCCCGCAATCGATAAAGTTTACATTAAGACTTCTCTTTCAAATGCAGTTGCAGAATTTTTCGATTTAAATGGCAAAATTCTGCTTAAAGAAATAATTATAAGTGACAAGCAATGTGACATCAGTAAATTTAACAAAGGCGTGTATGTTGTTAAATTGACTTCAGACCATAAAACTTACTTTAAGACTTTAATTAAAGAATAGAAATTACAGCCCATAACACCACCTACGAAAACAACGAGCAGTAATGTGCAACTTGGCAACTATAACATTAAATAATATTCTTAGCGGTTTGACGCTGACTGCAAGCAAATGCTCGTCGTTCCGTAACTTCAACCGTTAGCAACCCTTAAAACAAAAATTGACAATATGAAAAAATTATTATTATTATCCATTATATTTTTATTTCTTACACAAATTCTATTTGCTCAGACAAATTTTAATTTCCGTTATGGTTCTTCATATTTTGACAGAGCAAAAAAAGTCATCCAAACAGATGATGGTAATTTTATTATAGTTGGACAAACTAATGGATTTGGTTCTTCTGGAAACGCCTTTATGATGAAAGTTAATGCTTCTGGAATTATTCTATGGGTAAAGGATTATGAAGGTGTTAATATTGATATTATTTTTGATGTTATTGAACTTGCAGATAGAAAATTAGTAATGTGTGGTTCAACACTTAGTTTTGGTTCAGGTTCATATGATGGTTTTGTAATGAAAACTGATAGTTCAGGAAATACCTTATGGGCAAAATCCTATGGTAATGTCTTATATGAGGAATTTTATAAACTTAGTGCAGATAATGAAAATGGCTTTTATGTTTCCGGCTTTGCTGTGAATAATACATCAAGCAATGTGGGTATCGCAATAATGAAGATTGACAGTGCAGGAAGTGTTAATTGGATTAAATGGGCACCTGATTGGGACCCTCAGGGAGATTGGTGGCCATTAGATATCACATCGACAACGACAGGAGACGTGGTGGTTTGCGGACATGGGTCTTCTTATGGTATTGATGTTTGGAAAATATCTTCATCAGGCAATGTTCTTTGGTCTAATCGTTATACTCCAACCCCTACATACAGTGGTTTGGTTGGTTACTCAATCACAGAAAATAAATTTGGAGATATTTTTGTAAATTATGCTTTTAGTAATCCCAATACCGTCGCGCAGTCAGAGGATATAGGTGTCTTTAAACTTAACAGTACAGGCAATTGTATTTGGAATAAATGCTACGGTGGTACTTATACCGATAATTGTCGATCTATCTCAAAAACTAGTGACGGCGGTGTCATAATATGTGGTCAAACAAATAGTGTTGGTAATGGGGACGATGATGCATGCTTAATTAAAATAAAGCCTGACGGCTCTGTTTCTTGGTCTAAAGCTTATGGCACTTCTTGGGCAGAACATCCTGCAAATGCTATTCAAATTAATGATAGTGGCTTTGTGTTTACTGGGCAGACATGGGCTACCGGTTCTAATAATGATAGTTCAAAAATTCATTTAGTAAAAACTGATTCACTTGGTAATACAACTTGCTCTAATGTTTCTTGGACACCATCAATTATAAATCAAACATTTCAAATATCGATTGCTTCTACTCTCGAAAATATTAATTTTCAATCAACTCAAATACCATGGAATGCTGTTAGTCGTAATTTTTATACAAAAAATATTTGTTTGCCGGTATCAGTGCCTTCAATTCAAGAAATAGACAAATTGTGGAACATTTATCCTAATCCATTCTCCTTCTCAGCTACAATTAAAACAGAAAGTGTAATTAAATATGCCACACTTGAGTTATTTAATGTCTTTGGACAAAAAGTTAAGCAAATTCCACTTACCAAACCAGAATCCCAAATTACACGTGACAATCTTGTAAGTGGAGTATATATTTATCATATTATTTCCGATTCAAAAACAGTTGAAATAGGAAAAATAATCATACAATAGAGCATCTATAACACCATCAATGACAACAACGAGCAGTTATGGGCAACTTTATACATTTAACATTAATAAAAATATAAACGATAATATGCTGAAACAATATGAGATCAAAAATATTTACATTTATTATTACACTATTTGTTAGTTCTGTTATTAATGCTCAGGATTATCAGATTGATTTTATGGGTTCAGGATCAAGTACTTTTGTTGACTCTGTAAATGTAGAAAACTTAACACAATGTAAAAGTATAAATATTGCAGGAAGTAATATATTGCACCTTGTTGCTGAAGTTGGAATTAATGAAGTGAATACAGGAACAGAAATTAAGCTTTTTACTTATCCGAATCCTATGTCTGATCTTTGTTATATTGAAATTGAGTCAAAATCAATTGGAAAAGCAACTGTAGGATTATATAATTTAGCCGGAAATAAAATTATTCAAGTTCAGGAATTATTAACAAAGGGGCATCATATTTACAAACTAAGTGGAATAAGTGAAGGTGTATATTTACTAAAGGTTGAATCTGAAACATATTGTTTTAATTCTAAAATTGTAAGTGTAAATAAAGTTCTTGCTAACCCTGAAATAAAGCGTGTCGAAACAATTCCTGACAAAATGTTAACAGAGATGCCAAAGAGCTTAAAAAGTGAAAAAGCAATAATAGACATGCAATATACCGTTGGTGATCTTTTAAAACTGACAGGAAAATCGGGCGTATTCCGCACCATAGTAATGCTTGTTCCTAACAATAGTCAAACAGTAAATTTTACTTTTATGCCTTGTACTGATTCCAATGGTAATAGCTATTCTATAGTACAAATAGGAAACCAATGGTGGATGGCTGAAAATTTGAATGCCGGTACTTATGTACCGGTTACCAGTCCTCAGGTATCTGGAACAAAATTTTGTATGGACGTATATGGGCAAGCCGATCCAAATTGTCCTATGGGAGGTTTATATGAGTGGGCAAATCTTATGCAAGGAGCTATACAATGTAATGGTACAGGTGCTCCGCCTAATGACAAATGTACAAATCCCGTAAAAGGACTTTGCCCTAATGGTTGGCATATCCCATCTCATTATGAGTGGACAACTTTAGAAAGAAATTCTGGTATCAATCCCGGTGCTTTCCCTTACAATACTTCAACAATAAGTTTGCTTGGAACAGACGAAGGTGGCAACTTAAAAGAGACATGTACATCTTATTGGTGGGCTCCTAATTCAGGTGCAACAAATTTAACCGGTTTTTCCGGTCTTCCGGGAGGAGATACATGGAATGGAGTTTTCGAAGATTTTGGTCAAAGTGCATATTTTTGGACATCAACAGAGCCATTTTTTATGGCCTGGGTTCATGCATTGAATTATAGCCTTACTGTTGTTGGGCGCTCTAGCTATGCAGTGGAGAGTGGTTTTAGTTGTCGTTGTGTTAAAGATTAATTGAAACGCAATTTTAACTAAGTTTTTTATAAATTTAATTTGTAAATTTTGTTAGGTCATATTTAATATTCAACTTAGATTCGAGAACACACGAACCATGGAAGAGGAGAAAATCACGAGTAATTAAAATACTTAATTGTATTAATTATTTGTTTAATAACATTTTGATTTAATGTTAATACTTGCTATTTTTATGGTTTAGATACAATAAATATATTAGTTATTAATTTGAATTTATAAGTGTTAGCGGCAAGGTGTGCGAAAAAATTATATCAAAATGAAGTTTAATGACTGGGAATATTTTTGTGACAATCAAAATGGAAGTATTATTCCTAATAGAAAAATTGTTTTACCTAATTCTTTTATTAAATATTTTAGTTTAACAGAATATAATGTAAATGCATTGATAAATAGTTATTTATTTTTTTCACATCCATTAATTCTAAACGACCCATTTGATTCTTGTCGAAGATTAATTAGTTTAAATAAATTTTCAGAAAGTCAATTTATTAATTTAATGATAAAAAGTAATCATTATGTTTTCCCAGATTCACCAAAAACTAATGATCAACTTGAGAATTTTGTTAAACATACATTATTTGAAAATAAAGAAGAACTTCTTGATATTACTCTAAATATTTATTGGAATCTTCTTTTTAAAGATTGTGGCATCTTATCTTTATCAGAAATTGACAATGATTTGTTAATGTGGTCATATTATACTAATCATGAAGGCTTTGTTATAGATTTTAATAATAGTTTATTTAATAATAATAACGAAATAATAGGTCCTTTTCCTATAAATTACAGTGAAAGTTATATTACAATTTCCCCTGAAAGTGTGGAGATGGAAAAAGAAAATCTCTTATACGTAACTAATGTTAAATCTAATCGTTGGCTACATGAAAAAGAGTGGAGATTTATTTTAAATAGAGAAAATATGTCAATTCCTGATTATGATTTGCCAAATCATAGTTTAGAGAAAAGGAAAATTAATTATGGTTTTGAAAAAATTAATTCCATTATTCTTGGTTATAAGTTTTTTAAGGGAAATCTGACTAATAAATATTTAGGTAAAGGGAAAAGATTTTTTGAACTTAGACCAAACGAAAATGTAAATGACAAATTTAAAATACAAATTCTTGACTTTTTAATTGAAAATAAAATTAAAACAAATGAAATGACTATTGAAGAAAACAATACATATAACTTGAAAGTTTCAAACATGAAATTGATTTGTGTAAAAAAAGGTAAAGAATATATTGTTGAATCAGAATATTAATACATCCAACAGCTAACACAATACAAAACCATTTGGACGGTTGGTAGTAAATTGGCAACATAGTCACTTTTGCAACGAGAAGATTAGTATTATCTATTATTAATCGTATTATATTCTATTAAATAATTTTATACATTTGATTTAATTATTTATTTAAATAAAACTATTGAATATAGTAAAACCTATATGGCCGGTGTTAATTATATTTTGTATTGTTATTTCTTTTTTTGAAAGTTGCAAAAAAGAAGAAAAGAAAAGTGATGGCGAAGACTGGTCATTTGTTGTGTGCAGCGATCCACAACAGGGATTGGGTGTTTACAGTGTGCTTGCAAAAGAAATGGGTGAAATTATTCCAACCCCAAAAGCAATGTTTTGCTGCGGAGATATTATGCTGCGTGCCGGTAACGAAGCGGAGTGGATAAACTTCTGGAAATATTCTGAGCCGGTTACTGAAAAAATGCCCTTGTTTATTGCACGTGGTAATCATGAGGGTTTTGGATCAGCTGCAGAAGAGTTTTTGCATACATGGGGACATATTCCCGGCAATAATCTGTATTATGTTAATTACATAGGTAAAGCAACTTGCATTGTGCTCGATTGTGATGTTACCGGTGAAGAAAATTCAATTGCAGGAACACAAATGGCATGGTTGCATAATCAACTGGATACTGCAACAAATGATACAAGTATTCCATATGTTTTTATTTTTATGCATAAACCTTTGTACCCACAAGGAGCACAGGTGCAATTTCCACTTCATAACAATGATTCGCTTCATCAGATGTTTCTCAATCACCCGAAAGTAAAAGCAATATTTTCAGGGCATGAACATATGTTTCATAAACATTATAAAGATGGATTATGTTATATCACTACAGGTGGGGCAGGAGCTTCACTAGATAAAGGTTACGGTGGAGAATATAACCACTTTATTAAAGTTTCATTCTTTAGTAATCCCTTAAGAATAAATATAAAAACAATTGGACTTTTTAATGAAGAAATTGAAGATTTTGATTTATAGTATTTGTATCGGAGCATTTTTTCCGGTTGGTTCCTTGTATGCCCAGAATGTATCTATACGTGCAGGAATATATGACTTTACTGGAATGGCTGCAAGTGAGATATACAGGGTTGCTCCAACTATTCAGTTTGGAATACCTGTTTGGCAACGCAATAAACTGTGTATGGAAGTAATTCCGGGTTTCTCCTTCAAATCAAAAGACTATAATGAGAATCATCATTATTTGTATATGGTTCCACTCCTGTTTAGTATGAATTACACTGCAGCTAATCCAGACACTAAAGTGTTTCCTGTTTTTTCTTCGGGCTTTACTTTTCTTGGTAAAGCAGATCATAATGTTTTTATGGATAAACCAATTTATTCTTTTACTTATGGTTTTCATCTCGGCACAGGTATTCGTGCAATTTGTAAGAACAAAAGTCAGTTATCATTAACTCTTACATATAATCTACTTATTCCACCCGTTATGGAGAAAGTTAATCCATCCGGAGTACTAATAATGATTGGTTATCATTTTAAAGTGAAAAGCGAACAGTAGATTAAATTAATACATCAAGTGTAAACGTTCAAAGTATTACTATTTAACGCAAGTTCGATATAAGCATATCGTGTTTATTATATACACTTTACAGATAACGCTAATGTCATATTGATTGTCTGTTGCTGAAGATCGAAGTATTTATTTGTCAAGAATATAGATTCTTCACTACGTTCAGAATGACAAATTATATCGAACTCGCGTTATTTATTATATTTTGAAATAAAATACCAGAAATTGCATTTGTTATTACAAAACAAAAAAGTCATGTAAGGAAACTTACATGACTTTAATGAAAACTTATTATTTGTTGTTAAATCTTTGCTCTTTGTAATCTTCTTGCGGCTCTGTTTGATTTTCCGCGTTTAATTTTAACTTTAGAAGTGTACATTAAATAATACATTACTGGTATCATAATTAATGTTAAGAAAGTAGCAAATGTAAGTCCAAATATAATAGTCCATGCAAGTGGTCCAAAGAATGTAACATTATCCCCACCAAGGTGAATTTTAGGATCAAAACTACTGAATAAGCTTACAAAGTCAATGTTTAGACCGATAGCCAAAGGTATAAGTCCTATAATTGTTGCACTTGCAGTAAGTAACACCGGAGTGATACGTGTTTTACCAGCCTGAATAATTGCATCGCGGGTTTTTAATCCACGTTCTTTCAAAACATCAGCAAATTCTACTAACAATATACCATTTCTAACAACTATACCACCTAAAGCAACAACTCCTAATCCGGTCATAATTATTGAGATTGTCATATCAAAAATAATAAATCCTAACAATACTCCAATTATACTGAATATTACTTCTGAAAGAATGATAACCGATTTTCCAAATGAGTTAAACTGTGTTATTAGAATAAAGAATATTAATAGTAATGCTAATACCATAGCTTTTGATAAGAATCCCATGGTTTCAGCCTGATCTTCCTGCTCACCTGTTAATTTAATTTCAATGTTTTCACTTTTTTGGAAACCAGGAATTGCTTTATTTATTTTAGCAACAATTTCATTTGCAGTATACCCTGAAGTAATGTCTGATGATAGAGTAATTACGCGTTTTAAATTATATCTTTTAATTCCTCCAAAAGAATTCTGATATCTGATTTTAGCAACAGATGATAGTGGAATACTTCTAAGCATACCGCTATTCATATCACGATAAGTGATGCGATGATTTAAAAGTTTATCAATATTTTCTCTTGTTTCTTCTGAATATCGTAACTGCACAGGATATTGATCTTCGCCTTCACGGTATTTTGTTATTTCTTTTCCATATACAGCGGTTCTAAGTTCACCACCAACCTGACCTGTCATAATGCCTTCACTATTTGCTCTCTCGCGATCAATGTCAATAATGATTTCAGGTTTACCTTGTTCGAAATCAGACTTCAATAATTCTATTCCTTGTATGTTTAAAGAATCAAGATAACGTTTAAAGTGTACAGAGGCGTCTATAAGTTCTTCAAGATTTTCGCCACTAATTTCAATATTAACGGGTTTACCTGTTGGAGGTCCCATTTTTTGTTTCTCAATAGAAATCTGTGCACCCGGAATATTTTTAACAGATCTACTTAATAAATCCATATATTTTGAAGTACTTTCTCCGTGACGTTTTGCAAAGTCAACAAAGTTTACAGTAACTTTTCCCTGATTAGGGGTTATCGTTCCAAAATCAAAAGCATTACTAGATGCACCAAGTGCAACATTACTAATAATAGATTCTACAATAGGATTGTGTTTGCCAATAACTTCAAAAACTTTTTTCTCGACGATTGTTGTAACAGAATCAGTAACTTTTACACTTGTTCCAACAGGCATTTTAATTAATACAAATAAATTGTTTGGTTCATTATCCGGGAAGAAAACTACTTTTGGTTTTTTGATTCCGGTTATAACAAATGTTGCAAAAAGCAGCACAACTAATCCAATCATTAAATAATAAGGACGTCTGTTCTTTAATGACCAGTGTAAAATATTTTCATATTTTTTAAGAATATTTGGAATTGTTTTCTTTTGGAATCTGAGTAAAATAAACTGACCCCAGAAGTTATGAAAAATATAAAGAAGTGCTAAAAACACTATGAAATTTCCAATACCCCAAACCTGAAAAATATAGAAAGGTAATGATACACAAGTTATAATCAGAGCATTCCTGAATATTTTTTTGCTGCTTAATTTTTCTTCTTCATTTTCATGTTTCATAAAGCGAACAGCAAATACAGGATTTATGATGTATGCTACAAATAGGGATGCAGTTAATGTGATGATAAGAGTTGCAGGAATAAAGTACATGAAACTACCTACGGTTCCTGGCCAGAATAACAATGGGAAAAATGGAGCAATAGTTGTAAGCGTACCCGAAAGGATAGGAACAAATACTTCTCCGGCTGCAATCTTGGCAGCCTTGCCTATACTCATTTTTCCATTATGTTGATTGAAAATTCTGTGAGTATTTTCTATTACCACAATGGCATCATCAACAACAATTCCCAGTGCAAAAATAAACGAGAACATTACAAGCATATTCATTGTAAAATCAAATCCTGGCATAACAATATATGCAATTCCCATTGAAAGTGGCACTGCCAATCCTACAAAAACAGCATTGGTAAGCCCCATGAAGAACATAAGGATGATTGTTACCAGAATAAATCCAATAATAATAGTGTTGTTCAAATCTGCAAGTGTTGTTCTTGTTAAACGTGATTGGTCTCCCGAAATAGTTATTGTTAAATCTTCTGGTAATTTTTCTTCTTGAAGGTCAGCAATTATATCTTTAATCTGATCACTTGCATCTAAAAGATTTTGACCGCTTTTTTTAACAATGTTCAATGTGATTACATTTTCATTGTTTAAACGTGCAAAGCTTTCCTGTGTTTTAAATGAATCTTTTACTTCTGCAATATCACTAAGTTTTAACAATGCACCCGCACTGCTCTTAAAATTAATATTTTTTATTGTTTCAATATCTTTAAACTCGCCTGTAATTCTTATTGAGCGTGTCATTCCCTGCAAGTCAATAGTACCTCCGGAGATTGTCATATTTTCGACAGAAATTGCTCTCTCTATATCAGAAAATGTACAACCGGACATTTGCATTTTGTACATATCAACATTTATCTGAATTTCTCTGGATAATGCACCAACAATGTCAACACGTGTTATTTCTTTTAATGATTCAATTCTGTCCTGAAGAAGTTCTGCATATTTTTTTAGTTTATCCAGAGGATAGTTTCCGGAGATATTGAGGTACATAATAGGAATCTCTGAAATGTCAATTTCTCTTACTGCAGGGTCGGCAGGTAAATCGTTTGGAAGTGAAGATTTGGTTTTATCAACTGCATCTTTTACCTTTTGTTTTGCCTCGGCAACATCAATACCTGTGTTAAATTCTACAACTATAGTTGAAAAATCCTGAATACTGTTACTGGTAATTTTTTTTACTCCGCTTATTGATTTAATGTTTTTCTCAATTGGCCTTGATATAAGGTTTTCCATATCATTTGGCGAAGTACCAGGATAAATAGTATTTACTAAAATCGTTGGTATTACAATTTCCGGAAACTGTTCTTTGGGAATTGTATTATAGTTCCAGATTCCAAAAATGCTTATAATAAAAACCAGCACGTAAATACTCATCTTATTGTCAATAGACCAGCTGGTAGGTCCGAATTCTTTTGTTTTATGTAGTTTCATTTTTATTCTTTGTTAGAAATAATTCTGCTGATAATTTAAATATTTCTACAATTCAATTTTTTGATTTTCTTCTATGTCGAATAAGTTTGATGTAAGCAGAATGTCGCCTTCACTTAATCCTGAAATAATTTCGGTTAAGCCATTATAACTTAGTCCCTGTGTAATTACTTTTTTAGAAACAGTATAACCTTTATCATTTTTTAAGGCAACCCAAACAAATTGAGACTTTGAATCGTTCTGTATAAGATTTACTGGTATAACAAAAGCCTCATTATTTCTATAATCAAGAATATTCATTATAGCAATCATATTTGCTCTATACTCAATTTCGCCAGGTTTTACATATGATTCAATTTGGAATGTACGATTAATCGGGTTTATAAAACGACTTGTGAAATCAATTTTTGCATCAAATGTTTTGTTGTCTTCAGGGAAAGTAATTTTTACTTCATTTCCTTTTTTAATTTTAATTGCATTTACTTCTGAAACATCAGATACAATCTTTACTCTGTTGAAATTAATTACTCTGAATGCAACCATACCCGGAGCCAAACTTTGACCTATTTTAATAGGTGCTTCTTCAATTGTACCAGAAATTGGAGAAGTTACTTTATACATGTCGCCCTGTTCTTTTATCGTTTTTATTTGATTTTCTATGTTTTCTTTGTTATTCTTTGCTGAAAGATATTGTACTTCGCTACCAATTTTCTGATCCCATAATGCTTTTTGACGGTTATATAAATCAGTTAGAAATACTAATTGTGTGTTTAATTGATTTAATGTTTGAGTAACCATGCCAGCATCAAGTTCTGCCAATATCTGTCCTTTAGAAACTTTGTCACCTTCTTTTACAAGAACTTTTGTTACAACTCCCATGGCTTGGGATGTAGCAATTACATTTTCTTCTCCATCAACTTTTCCTTGTACTTCAATATAATGACTGAAAGTTGTTTTTTTAATTTCTAAAAACGGAACTTTTGCATTACTTGCAATAAGAGTTGTGTCACCATTATTTTTAATTTCACTTTCTAATGCTTTTATGTCATTCCCAAGTTTTTCGTAATCAGCTTTCATTTTTTCGAGCTGGGCTTTTTTATCTCCGCTACAAGCTGTAAACATTACAACTGTTGCTATTAGAACTAATAATTTTGTGTTCATTTGTATATATTGTTTTAATTTTTTAATTAAGATTCAAAAGTTTTTCCATTTTTGCTTTTGCATTAAGCAAATCCATCATAGATGTAAAATAGTTTGACATTGACTGCAGGTATTGGTTTGAAACCTGTGTAATATCTGTACTTGATGACATCCCTTCTTTATATTTAATTATTGTACGTTTCTGAATTTTATCAGAAAGCCTCATGTTTTCTTTACTCGTTTTATATTTATCAAGAGCCGACATTAATTCACTTTTTGATTTCTCGTGATCTAATTTTAATCCCTGTGAAGCCTGTTCTTTAGATATTCTTGTTTTATCGAGAGCTATTCTGGCTTGCTGTACTTTTGCATGTTTCATTCCTGAGCTGAAAATTGGAATATTAACCGATAATCCAATCATATCAGGGGCAGTAAACGATAATGAATGTGTATTGAAGTTTTCATTATGTGCATAGAATGCAGCAATGTCAGGCAAGTATGTTGATTGGTTGTATTTAACATTTAATAGAGTTAATCTTTCCTGACTTTCTAGTAGCTGAACTTCTGGTGTAGCTGATGATTCAAATGGTTTGATCAATAATTCCTGCAAATTGTTTTCATCAACAAAATTTTCAATTTTATCTGTTAGTTCAATTTTCTTTGAAAGATCTAATCCCATCTGAAATTTTAAAAGATTATATGCAATCTCAACCTGACGGGTAATCATCATTCTTGAATCGTTTAAATTGCTTAATGTTAATTTCATCTGGTCAACATCTGTTTCTTCAATAAAACCCTGAACAAACATCTGCTCCATTTTAAATTTTAATTTCTCTGTATTGAAATATGTAGAGTCAAGAACTTTTTTGTTTTCTTCGGCTACTAATACTAAGTAATATGCACTGGATACAGATTGTTTTAAATCTTTTTCTGATTTTGTTAATGCGATTTCAGATAAGCTTCTGAATGTTTTTGCAGTTTGTAATCCTACAATATAAGAGCCACTAAAAATTAGTTGAGTTGCTGTAATATCCAATGTTGACCCCCATTTCATATCACTTTCTTTAACGGTTTCTGGAGGTCCTGGATTTGGATAATATCCAAAACCTTGCCCGGGTGCTAATTGGTTTAATGCTTGATCGGCACCATACATCCAAGTTCCCAAGTTGCTTAATCCTGAAAATGATTTAATAGATGCAGGAACAGTTAGCATATAAGTTGCATTAAGTTTTGCGTTTATCTGTGGTAAACCAAATGCAGTTGTTTCCCAAATTTTCTTTTTAGCCGATTCTAAATCAAGTTGTGCGTTTTTTGTTAGCGGACTATTTTTTAAAGCATAATCCTGCGATTCTTTTAAATTTACACGAATTGTACTATCGCTTTGAGCAAACGATATAAAGCTAATAGTAATTAATGTATACGTTAAAACTAAAATACAAATACTTCTCATTTTTCTGATTCTTTTTTTATGTTTTCAAGTTCTTTTTCTAAAATTTTTATTCCTTCCTGAGTTGCAATTCCCCTTACATGATAAACAATTAATTCGCGATGACAGCTTTTATCAAGTAATTCTTCCATAGTAAATATTTCAGATTGTTGCATTGTAACTAATCTAGAAACATGAAGTCTTGCAATAAACTCAGCATTAAAATCATTTCTGTATACTTTTTCTTTTATACCCCGGTTTAAATTTGCAAGAATATGTGAATGCATTGCTTCAAGCGCCTTGTTTTTATGATTTTCATAAATAGAGAAATGGTATTTCCTTAAATCAAAATCAACATTTGCGTTATAATTTTTTATTTTTTCGCTGAAATATTTATTAATAAGAAATAATTCAAGAATTGCATTTTGTGCACAACCTAAAATTTCACACAAATCTTTTAAAACCTTATTTCTTTCTAATTCAAAAACCTGACTAACCATTTCATCTTTATCTTTGAAATGTTCGTAAAGTGTTTTTTTAGAGATGCCAAGTTCACGACTAACATCATCCATAGTAACACTTTTTATCCCATATTTAAAATACAGGTTGTAAATGCGACTGAGTATATTTTCTAATTCTGGATTCATGGCGCAAAATTATATAAAAATTAAACTTTGGAAACTATTTGCATGTAAAAAGTTTCCGCAGTTTAACATTTTTTTGCTTTTCATTTTTTCAACTATCTGATATTTTGCGACAAAAGTATTTTTGACGTTTTGCCTTTTAAAATTGTTTTTTACGAATGGGCAATTTTTCTCGTTGAATGGCGAAAAAAAGGGGTTGGAGAAAAATATGTTAATTTTTAATACAATAATCATTAATCTTAATATCTAAAACCTATATCTTTGCACCGAATTTTTAAATATAAAAAGATGAAAGCATATGTATTTCCGGGCCAGGGTGCTCAATTTTCAGGAATGGGAAAAGATCTTTACGAATCAAATCCTATTGCTAAAGAAATGTTTGATAAAGCAAATGAAATTTTAGGTTTTAGAATTACAGATATCATGTTTGGTGGTACAGATGAGGAGCTTAAACAAACAAAAGTAACACAGCCAGCAATTTTTCTTCACTCAGTTATTTTAGCAAAAACTATGGGAGAAAATTTTAAACCCGAAATGGTTGCAGGACATTCTTTAGGAGAATTTTCTGCTTTGGTAGCTAACGGAACATTATCTTTTGAAGATGGTTTAAGATTAGTTTCTGCACGTGCACAGGCAATGCAAAAAGCTTGTGAAGCTGAACCTTCAACAATGGCAGCTATTTTAGGGATTGATGATGAAATAGTTGAACAGGTTTGTGTAGAAATTTCTGATGTTGTTGTGCCTGCAAATTATAATAGTCCCGGACAAATAGTAATTTCCGGTTCGGTTTCAGGAATTGATAAAGCTATAGAAGAGCTTACAAAACGTGGAGCAAAACGAGCATTAAAACTTATGGTTGGAGGTGCATTTCATTCACCTTTAATGGAGCCTGCAAGAAAAGAATTAGCTGCAGCAATTAGTAATACTCATTTTGCAAATCCAATTTGTCCGGTTTACCAAAATGTAAATGCTTTACCAGAAGTAAATCCTGAAAAAATAAAAGAAAATTTAATAGCACAATTAACTTCACCTGTGCGTTGGACACAAATAGTAAAAAATATGATAGCAGGTGGTGCTTCATCATTTACTGAAGTTGGTCCTGGTAGTGTGTTACAGGGATTAATTAAAAAAGTTGACAGAGCAATGGCATGTGCCAGTGCATAAAAAATCAGTCAGGTCGAAAGACCTGACAACAATATAAATAAACTATGGAAGAAATAGGAATTGGCTCAAGAATAAAGCATAACACTTTTGGAGTTGGTGTTATAGTACAGATTAAATACAGCTCTTATACAGTTACCTTTATTGAAGAGGGAATGAAAGAGATTTCGAAAGATTTTTCACATTTTGAAGTTCTTGATAAAACTCTACCTCCAAATGAGTTGGTTAGTCTTTTTGATATCGAAAAAAGCTTTATGCAAATAATTCAGCGCTATTCTGATATTCAGGAAAATGTGCAGTTAGGTAGCAAATGGACAGGTGGTTCAATGATTTTAAGACCCGGAGATAAAAACCTGAAAGAAAAAGTAATTCCTATTGATGCATTTTTCCATAAAATAGTAATGATTCGCGATAGAATCAGAACTTTAGAACAACGTGTAAATGCAAGTAAAATGACCGATGAGGAAAAGGTAAATATTCAACAATATATTACAAGAATATATGGAAGCTTAACTTCATTTAATGTTTTGTTTAAAAGGACGGAAGATTATTTTATTGGGGATAAGGGGGAGTAATATTTTAATTTCTTTCTAAATACTTTTTATAATAAATGGGAAAAGCGTCTTCGCTTTTCCCATTTATTATTTTTTTTGCTCTTGCGGATTTTAAAATCCGCAATTATATAAGTGGGGATTTTAAATCCCCACTAGCAGCCATTTTTTTTAATAAAGTATTCATACTTGATTAAATAACATTTAACAAATAACTTGTTAACTTTTTTAAAAGTCCTTTACCATTAATTTTGGTTCCATCATTTCGTGAATTGCAAATTTTACGCCTTCACGACCAACACCAGAATTTTTTACACCTCCATAAGGCATTTGATCAACGCGGAAAGTTGGAACTTCGTTTATCATTACTCCGCCTGCTTCAATTTCGTTAAATGCATAATTCATTTCGCTTATTGAATTTGTGAATACTCCAGCTTGTAAGCCATAATCAGAATCGTTTACGCTATCAACTGCACTTTTAAAATCAGAATATTTTTCGATTGTAACAACAGGTCCAAATATTTCTAATTTGCAAACATTCATTTCTTGTTTGGTATTTGTGAGTATTGTTGGTTTGTAAACAGTACCATTTCGTTTTCCACCACTTAATACCTTTGCACCATCTTTTACTGCCTGATTAACCCAGTCTTCAACACGAATTGCATTTTCTTCGTCAATCATTGCAGAGATATCTGTATCTGGTTCTTCTGGTTTTCCGATTTTATATTTTTTAATTATTTCTGTAAATTTTGAAATAAATTCATTGAAAATATTCTCATGAACATATATTCTTTGAATATGAATACAAACCTGGCCAGAGAATGCAAAGCTTCCAACTGTGCACTTTGCTACGGCTAAATCAATATTTGCAGATTCTGATACAATTACTCCGGCATTACCGCCTAGTTCTAGCGCTATTTTCTTTTTTCCACATTCTGCTTTCATTTTCCATCCAACTTGTGAGGAACCTGTAAAAGATAACATCGAAAATCTGTCATCAGTTACAAGTTGTTGTCCGGCTTCTCTGTCCATAGGTAATACAGAAAAAGCACCTTTTGGTAATGCAGTTTCGTGAATAATTTTTGCTAATTCTAAAGTAGAGAGTGGAGTGGAGCGGGCAGGCTTTATAATTATACAATTTCCGCTTGCTAGTGCAGGAGCTATTTTGTGTGCAGCAAGGTTTAAGGGAAAATTAAAAGGTACAATGCCTGCAATTAATCCTAAAGGAAAATACTTGATTATTCCTTCTTTGTTTTTTCCTGCTGGGGTCCAGTCAAGTGACATCATTTCACCAGGCAATCTTTTTGTTTCTTCGGCAGCAACAATAAAAGTTTGCACTGCACGATCAATTTCACCTAAAGCATATTTTAAAGGTTTGCAAGCTTCCATTGCCAATACCAATGCTAACCTTTGTCGCGATACTTTTAGTTTTTCTGCGATTTCTATTAAAATTTCATAGCGGGTAAATGCAGGAAGTTCGCGCATGGTTCTTTTAACTGCCTGTGCTTTTTCAATTGCTTTTTCTAATTCTTTTTTCCCAGCAATATACGTTTGAGCAAATTCTTCGTGAGAATATGAATTGATTACTTTTAATTTTTGTTCAGTTGTAATAAACTCACCACCAACATAAATAGGATAATTTGCTGACATAATAAATAATTTAAAATTATAATTCAAATTTAGTTTTTATAAGTTAAATAACTAAAATTTATAATCAAAAGTTTGAAAGAAAAATTATTTACTTTTGCTAAAAATATAATTGTTGTGAGTAATATTCAGCCTTTTTCTGATGAGCATTTTATGCGCGAGGCGCTTAAAGAAGCCAAAAAAGCAGAAGCAGAGAATGAAGTTCCTGTTGGTGCAGTAATTGTTTGTAATGATAAAATTATTGCAAGAACTCATAATCTTACAGAAACTTTGACTGATGTTACAGCTCATGCTGAAATGCAGGCGATAACTTCAGCCGAGAATGCAATTAATGGAAAATTTCTTGAAGAATGTACCTTATATGTAACACTTGAGCCTTGTGTTATGTGTGCAGGAGCTTGTTACTGGAGTCGATTTAAAAAAATAGTATTTGGTGCTCTCGATCCTAAACGCGGTGCTTCGTTAGTTGGCAAAAATATTTATCACCCAAAAACAGAGATTATAGGAGGAATATTAAGCGGGGAATGTGGTGGCATTATTAGTGAATTTTTCAGGAAGAAACGAGAAATAGATAATATTTGAGGTAGTTATAGGTAATATTCTATTAACGTTTTTACCGTTGTATTTTTAATTAATTTTGTGAAGTTTTATTTTAGTATAAAATTATTTATATTGCATAAAATAGTTTGTATTGTAACTGTTTAGAAATTAATTTTTAAGAAATGAAAAATTTTGACTTTGACCTTAATCTTAATATAGGGAATCAGCCCCAGAAAAAAGCTATTTGTGTTTTTTGCTCTTCTAGTGAGGTGTTAGACAGCTCTTACTTTGATGTTGCAAAAATTATGGGTAAACTTATTGCTGAAAGTGGGTTTAATCTGGTTCACGGAGGAGGAATGATTGGTTTAATGGGTGCAATTTCTGAATCGTGCCAGAAATATGGAAGCAAGGTAACAGGTGTATTACCGGAAAGATTAAATCTTGAAGGAATAGCATCTGAAACTGATGATGAGATTATTATCACAAAGGATATGGCAGATCGCAAAACTGAAATGCGCAAAAGGTCAGAGGCATTTATTGCTTTGCCAGGTGGTTTTGGAACTCTTGAGGAGATTAGTGAAGTAATAACTTTAAAGCAACTTAAGTATCATACTAAACCTATTGTTATATTAAATACAAATGATTTCTATAAACCATTAATTGACTTGTTTGAAAAGTTTTACGAAAACTCATTTGCAAAGCCAGAGTATAGAAATTTGTATTTTGTTGCGGCAACACCCGAGGAAGCTATTAAATATATAAATGAATATAAATACGAAGAAGTTAAAGACAAATGGTTTTTTAAGAATTTGTAATAATTATATTTTAAAGCCTAATATTGTTATATCATCTACCTGAAAATAATTTTCTTTCCAATTTGTTAAACTATTTTCAATTTTTTCCAACTGCTTGTTCATCGGCAAATTGTTAATTTCTACAAATAATTCCTTAAGCTTAGCATATTTGAATTTTCTACCTTTATCACCACCAAACTGATCGGCATATCCGTCACTCATTAAATAAAGAATATCACCTTTAGAGAGTTGAAATTCGTGATTAGTAAATTCATTCATTTTTGTATGTATAGCTATTGGCATTTTATCTCCTTTGAGTTCAATTAATTCATTGTTTTTAACAATGTATAATGGATTATTTGCACCAGCAAATTGTAGTTTTAATGTTTCTGTGTCAAGAACACATAATGAAATGTCCATTCCATCTTGCACCCTTAATGTTGAAGAAGGGTGTTCATCACTCTCTTCTTTTTGTTTTAATGATTCAATTATGCTTTGTCTTAGGTGATTTAATACATCAGCAGCAGCTGTTATTTCTTCTTTAAGAACTATCTCGTTTAAAAATGAAATTCCAAGCATGCTCATAAAACCTCCTGGAACTCCATGTCCTGTGCAGTCTGCAACACAAAAAATCAGTAGATTATTTATTTTTGTTGTCCAGAAAAAATCTCCGCTTACAATATCTCTTGGCAGAAATAGCACAAAATGATCGCCAAGCATTTCTGTCATTTGTTCTTTTGAAGGTAATACAGCATTCTGAATTCGTTGTGCATAGCGAATACTTGAAGTAAGCTCTTCATGAATTTCTTCTATTTTATCTTTCTGATTAATAACTAAGTCGCGTTGTGCTTCAATTTCTTCTTTTTGCTGATTAACTTCTTCATTTAGAAGCATCAGATTGTCACGTTGAGCCTCAATTTCATCGCGCTGAGTTTCAATTTCTTCTTTTTGTTGTAAGATTTCCTGGTTTCTTTTTCTTAGCTCTTCTGTTCTTTGTTCTACAATTTGTTCAAGTTTAATATTTGCAGCTTTTAGTCTTCTTGTATTAATCCATATTCCCAAATAAACTAAAATTATAAAGAGAATTAAATATGAAAAATATGCTAAATAAGTTCTGTACCACGGGGCGAGTATTGTAAACTCATATGTTATTTCCTGACCTTCTATTTCATAAATATTTTTTGATTTAACTCTGAAAATATATGTTCCCTCTGGTATGTTAGTATATTCTTTTTTGCATATTGTTGAATAATCTGACCACTCATCATCAAAACCATCAAGAAAACATGAGAAAGTATTGTCTTCTTCCCTGTCAAAAGTAGGAGCTGCATATTCAAAAATTAATGAGTTGTGTGAATAGGGAAGTTGTTTTTTTTGCCATTCCGGTTGAATAACTGAGAATAACCCTGCTTTGTCAGAATAGCATCCATTAAATAAAGTGTCTTTATGGTAAATTACTCTTGATAAGATTGTTTTAAAATTTGTAACAAGTTTTTTATTTTGTTTAGAATCATATCTGTAAATACAGTCTGTTGTTCCAATCCAGGTTATCCCATTGCTGTCAGGGTATATAAAATAAAGATCGTTAAAAACTAATCTTTTAAAAGGATTGTCAAATTTTATATATTTATTATTTTCATGTTTTAATTGAGTAACAGTTTTATTAATCATTAACCAAACAGATTTATCACTTCCTTCAGAAATATTATACATTGGTTGTGATTGTTCTATAGAATCACTAAAAAAAGTTTTTGATTTATAAAAAGAATTTGTTTTTTCATTAAACTGGTACATACCATTAGGTGTACCAATATGTAGCTCATTGTTTAAAAGTCTTACCTCTAATAAACCATTTGGTAGTCCATTTGAGCTGTCAAAGTGTGTAACCTCAGTATTATAGTTTATGGTATCTTTTAATTTAATTTTATAAATACCATTTGCAGCTGTACTTGCCCAAAAGATATTCTTTTTTTCTTCTAAGATATAATATACATCGCCAGAGATTTCTTTTGAAGGTTTGTAAAGTTGCCATTTGTTATTTTTATTTTTGAAAAATCCAAAATCCTCGCCACCACCATAAAAAATCAGGTTCTTATAATATCTTGAACTTTCCACACATAATTCATAATTGTTATGGTAAATAAATTTATTTTTTAATTTTTCAATAATAAACATTCCGCTATACCAACAAATAAGAGGATTATTGTTATAGTTTGCAACTGAAAATGTCTGGTTGTTTAGATTGTTAACAACGTTAAAAAAAGATGGTGAAAATTTATTATTTTCAAATTTCGCAGAATTTAATTTAAACAAACCATCAAGAGTTGCAATTAATAATTTATTTCCTATTTTAACAATATCCTGGCAGATGCCTGTTATTCCTAATCTTTTGTCAAAAATTGTGAAAGGCGATGAGACTTCAATTCTTCCTAGTCCATTGCTTAGCATTGCCCATAATTCACCTTGTGAATCGTTAAACAAAGCATATACAGAATTTCCTGTTAAACCGGTTTCAGAATTTATAATTTGTATTATTTCACCTTTAGTATTGATAATAATAATACCACCTGACATAGTTGCAATTGCTAAATTATTGTTAGATAATTTAATTCCTTTATAAAATCTGAGATCTTTAAGTTTGTCAATTTGTGAAGGAATGTTTTGAGGAAGTGTAGTTGCACTAAAATTTATCAGACCTTTATTTTCTGATAGTCCTATGTAAGAATTGTTATAAGATTTAAAAATTGCTCTTAAATCTTTTAATTGATTCCATCCTTTATGTTGAATGAGTGAGTCATTTTCTATTGTTAAAAGTCCTTTGTCATTATCCTGAACAAAAAACTTTCCATCTGTCATAAAAGCTGTGAAAAATCCTGAGTATGGTTTAAATATTTTAGTTTCTTTTTTGTTTATTCTTATTATTTTTTGAGGTGTTACAAAATATACCCCATCTTTATTAGTATAAGTATTCCAAACATAACTAAAATCTCTTTCTTTTTCAGGTACTTTATTCAGAAGTGAAACAAAGTGCACAAGTCCGGAAGAATCTACACCAAGATAACCAATTTCGCCTTCTCCTCCAACATATATTCTACCAGTACTATCTTTTCCTAAAGATAAAACTGTACTTATTTTCTCTGTAAAAAATCGTCGCCAGTTTTTTCCATCATACTCTAAAATACCTTTTCCGTTACCAAAATACATTACACCTCTATTGTCTTGTTCTGCTGACCAGTTCTGAAAGAAACCGTGATATTCGTCTGGAGTGTATATTCTTATAAAAGGTAAACCCTCGTTTTGAGAAAATAATTGTAACGAGCAAAAAAATAGTATTAAAGTAAATTTCAGATATTTTAATTCTTGTGTTTTCAATTTAGTGTTCCATTAAATTCTAATTCCTGCTATTGTTATATCATCAACCTGTTCAGAGTCCCCAATCCAATTTTTTAAAGAATTATTTAATATTTTCTTTTGTAATTGCATTGGTTCGTTGAAGTTTGATAATAATATTTCCTTAAACTGTTTATACATAAACTTTTTGCCTTTTGGACCTCCAAACTGATCAGCAAAACCATCACTAAACAAATAAATGCAGTCACCTTTTTGAAGCATAAAGTTGTGATTTTTAAAAGGCTCCATTCTTTCATGAATTGCAACAGGCATTTTATCACCCTTCAGTTCATAAAGTTGAAAGTCTGAAAGTTCAAAGTAGGATCCATCTTCACTTTTAACTTTCGACTTTTCACTTTTTACTATATAAAGTGGATTATTTGCTCCTGAAAACTGTGCTTCCAATGTTTCAGTGTTAATTGTTATTAATGCCATGTCCATGCCGTCTTTTTGTTCACCCTCTATACCTTGTTGTTGTAATGACAATATTATATTATCTCTGAGTTTATTTAAAATTGTTGCAGCATTTGTAATTTTTTCTTTATTTACAATTTCGTTGAGGAATGAAATACCCAGCATTGACATAAATGCTCCAGGTACTCCGTGTCCTGTACAATCGGCAACACATAAAATGATAGTATTATCAACTTTTGAAGTCCAGTAAAAATCACCGGAGACTATATTTCTTGGAAGAAAAATAGAAAAATATTCATAATTAGATTTAGTTAGAATCTCAAGTGATGGGATCATTGCTGCCTGAATTCGTTTAGCATAATGAATACTTGAAGTTTGTTCGTTATGAATTATTTCTATTTGATTTTTCTGGATGGTTACCGTATCTCGTTGTGCTGTTATTTCATCCCTTTGGGATTCAATCTCTTCTTTCTGCTGACTAAGTTCCTCGTTTTTTTCTTCGATTTCTCGTTTTTGTTGAGCAAGAATAATGTTTGCTTTCTTTTTATGTCTATAGCTTCTAAAAATAACAATAGAAAGAATAATCATTAATCCAAATCCAAATAAATAAAAATTACGATAAAGCTTTTGTTTTTGCAATTCTGTTTCTGCAGCTAATTCCCTTTTTTTATTTTCATAATCAATTTTTTCCTGTTTTTTCTCATATTCATAATCACTTTCAAGTCTAATCATTTTCTGATTATTCTCATATGAATTTAGGCTATCCTCTAAATTATTGTATAATTCTTTATAATCAAATGCTTTTTTGAAGTCTGATATTTTGTAATATGTTTTACTCAGACCGGCATAAGTTGATATTATCAGGTTGTTTGCGCCAATTTCTTTTCCCAATATTTCTGCTTGTTTGAAATATGAGAGAGCATTTTTATAATCTTTTATTTCAAGGTATAGCTCTCCAAAACAAACTAAATTGTTTAATACACCATTTTGATCTCCGATTTCTGACTGAATATCCTGAGCTTTTTTATAGCAATCTAATGCCATTAAATACTTTTTTTGCGCCTTGTATACCAGTCCAGTATTGCTTAATGCTTGTGCTACACCTGCAGTGTTACCAACTTCTTCTTTTAGTTTCTTGCTTTTTTCTAAATAATTTAAAGCTGTATCATATTTGTTTAAATTTAAATATGTAACTCCAATATTATTATATGCATCGCCAAGATTAAGTAAATTGTTTTGAGATTTATATATGCCAACTGTTTGAAAATAATATTCAAGTGCTTTGTTATTTTTATTCTGACTTTCATAAATCATTCCGATATTATTCAGAAAATTAACAAGTCTTTCGGGATGGTTAATTTTTTCC
The DNA here is from genome assembly GCA_016218155.1 of Bacteroidia bacterium. Taxonomy (NCBI): domain Bacteria; kingdom Pseudomonadati; phylum Bacteroidota; class Bacteroidia; species Bacteroidia bacterium. The sequence continues at coordinate 4,748 of JACREQ010000040.1, read as the reverse complement.
TGAATTTTTAAACCTTTAAAAGTATAATCTAATGCTTTTTCAAAAATTCCTAAATAATAATAAACAATTCCAATATTTAAATATGAACTTGCAATATTGTCGCTATCTTTTAACAATATAGCGTAATTTAAACTTTTAAACTGATAGTCTAAAGATTTCTGGTAGTTTCCCATGTAATCATAAACTATTGCAATATTATTTAATGCTGATGAAATATTACTTGTGTCGCTTAATTGTTGTGCAATATCAAGACATCTAAGGTGATTGTCTAACGCAAGATCATATTTGCCCTGAAGTTCATATATAATTCCTTTTGTACTGAAAGATGTTGCAATGCCTCTTTTAAAACTGATTTTTTTAGACAGATTTAAGGCTTTATCTGCCCAGATTGTTGCACTATCTAAGTTTGTGTTAGTGTATTCGTATGCAATTGCAGACATTGCAATAATTCTATCTTTGTCGGTCTTACTTTTAGCAAAATCAATAAACAAACTGTCTAGATTTTTTGTAGCAGATGAATTACTGTAAAACAATGCAGCAAAAATAAATGTGCATATATAATATTTTATATATTGTTTGTAACAATTCATCTTATTATATTTTTATTCCAATTAATGTGATGTCATCAACTTGTTCTCCATTACCAATCCAATTAGTAAGAGAATTGGTAATTATTGTTTTTTGTTCGTGCATAGGCTTTTGCGAGACCGAAAGTAAAAGTTCTTTAAATTGTTTATACATAAATTTTTTGCCTTTAGGGCCTCCAAACTGATCGGCAAACCCATCACTAAAAAGATAAATGTAATCTCCTTTTTTAATTTGAATGTTTGTGTTATTAAATGAGTCCATTCTCTCGTGAATTGCAACAGGCATTTTATCGCCCTTTAGTTCATAAAGTTGTGCTGAAGGCATCCCTTCGGAAAAGTCTGAAGTTGAAAGCTCTTCGTTTTCGGACTTTTTGATTATATAAATAGGGTTATTTGCACCGGCAAATTGCATGTCCAATGTGTCAATGTTAATTGTTATGAGCGACATGTCCATACCATCTTTCTGTTCTCCACTTTCGCCTTTTTGCTTAAGAATGTTAATAATTTCTTTACGTAAACGCCTTAAAATTATTGCAGGTTGTGTTATATATTCTTTAATTACTATTTCTCTTAACAAAGATGAACCAAGCATACTCATAAAAGCACCAGGAACACCATGTCCTGTGCAATCTGCAACCGTAATAATTAAATTGTTTTCAACTTTAGCAAACCAATAAAAATCACCACTTACTTTATCTTTTGGCTTATAAATTACGAAACAATCTGAAATGTATTGTTTGATTTGATTTATGTCTGGCAAAATTGCAGTTTGTAGTCTTGTCGCATAATCAATACTTTGAGAAATTTCATTATGAATTTCTTCAATCTGTTCTTTTTGAATTGTTACAAGGTCACGTTGAGCAAGAATTTCATCACGTTGAGATTCAATTTCGTCCCGCTGTGCTGTTATTTCTTCTTTTTGTTGATTTAAAGTCTGGTTCTTTATTAGAATTTCATCTCTTTGCTTAACAACTTCTGCTGTTCTTTCATTTACAGTATTCTCAAGTAAAACTTTTGCTTTTATTAGTTTTTGTTCACGAAGCTTAATAATTACAAGAATTATAAAAATTAAAAAGAGAAATGCCAATATTCTAAACCAAATTTGTTCCCACCAAGGGGTTTCTATTTCGAAATGGAATTGAGCAATCTCGGTAGACTTTATACCATTTTCATTAATGGAAATTACCTTGAATGTGTATTTTCCTGAAGGGAGATTACTGTATGTTGCCTTTTTTTCACTTGTTGGTGGACTCCATTGATGATCCATTCCTTCTAAAATAAAGCTATATTTTGTTTTTTCAGGGCAATTTAAATTTATGCCTGAATAACAAAATGTAAAATGATTAAGATTATAAGGAAGTACAAGACCAATAGGAAGTTTAGTCCAATTCTCTAATTTGTTAAAATAAACTAATCCGGAATCTAAATAATTTTTCCAATTGATGTTTTTATAAAATAACTCAATTGATTCAATAATAACAGATGGTTGAATATTATTTATTTCTTTTAATTTTGGATTAATACAAAGTAATTTTCTGCCTGTTCCAATCCATATTATCTCATTGTTATCAATACAAATAGAATTCGCCATACAAGTACTGCCTGTATAACCTTCAACTCTACTATAGTTTTGAATTTCATAATCTGATAATGAATTAATGTTTTTTGATTTTGGTTTAAGAAATGATATCCCATTAGCAGTACCAATCCATATTCCATCTGTGTTATCAGCTAGTATAGATTTAATATGATTATTGCATAATCCATTTTCTTCTTTTAAGTTAAGTAAGGTTTTGTCTTTAAGTTGAAACAAACCCTGACCGTCAGTTCCAATCCATATCCTATTTTTATTATCACAATATAAAGATATAACAGGTGTGTTTTTACTAAAAACATCCGGATAAAGTTTAGATATCTTACCATTTGTTAAAATATATAAACCTGTTTCTGTTCCAATCCATACGTTATGTTTAGTGTCTTGTGTTATGGAATTTATAAAGATTGAGGGTAAGCTATCCTTGGAGCCGTAATGAATTATTGTATCATTTTTAATAATAGAAAGACCACCACCATAACCACCAGCATAAATTTCATTTTTGTTACCAATAAGAATAGAAAGAAAAAAATTGGTTTTTAATCCATGCTCAGTTGTTAAATTATAGAAATTATTGCCATCATATTTCATAATTCCACCTCCTGAACTTGCCATCCACAGATTATTTGATTTGTCAAATTCAGATGATAGAATGAAGTTTGATGATAGTCCCTGTGTTGTTGTATATGTATTAAATAAATTGCCATTATAAAAACATATTCCTCCGCCTGAGGAACAGAAAACAATGTTAGTGTCATTTTTTATAGAAATACTTCTTATAACATTACCAGGTAATCCTTCTGATTCGCTTAAATATGTAAATTGTTTTGCTGTATATTGACATATTCCTCCGCCATAGGTAGCTACCCATATGTTCCCATATTTGTCTTCAAGTAAACTTAAAACTATGTTATTTGATAACCCTTCATTTACAGAAAATGGCTTAAATTCTTTTCCATTATATAAAAATATTCCACTACCTGAAGTTGCAATCCAGATATTATTTTTTGAATCACATAACACATCGCATGTATTTAAATTACTTAATCCCTGCACTTTTCCATAATAATTGAAAGTTTCATTTTTAAATGAAATTAATCCACCTCCGTATGTTGCAATCCAGATTTTACCTTCATAGTCTTCATCAATTCCTAAAACTCCATTACAGGTTAATCCGTTTTTTGTATTGTAGTTTTTAAAGCTTTTTCCATCATATATACTTAAACCTTCTGTATTACTGCCAAACCATAAATTTCCATGTTTATCTTCAAAAATTTCTCTTATATTCTGACTGCATAATCCATCTTTTTTAGAAAAAATTTGGAAAGTCTTTCCGTTATAACAACATACACCTCCATTCTCAGTACCAAACCATATTTGATTTTTAGAATCCTGAAAAATTATCCATACTGAGTTGTCAGGTAGTCCGTTTGATTTATCAAAATTTTTAAATGAATTTCCATCAAATACACTTACTCCTCCACCTGAAGTAGCTATCCATAGTTTTCCTAAATTGTCTTCAAAAACATCTTGCACAATATTATTTTTTAATCCGTTTGATAAATTAAAAAATTTAAAAATATATCCGTTAAATATGCCTGCACCATTGCCAGATGTTCCAAATAAAATTTCACCTTTTTTATTTTCTCTTATTCTTAGAATGTATGGATTGCCAATTCCTTGTTCCATATCAAATTTGCGGAAAAAATATTGAATCCCAGCTGGTTTAACTTCGGGTTTTCCAGCTTTTGTGACCTTCCATTTTTTAATAATGGTAGTATCTTGTGTAAAGCCATTAAATGCAATAAAAGTGAAAAATACAAATATGTAATATCTAAAAGACATTGATAAATGTTAATGATTTTATAAAAAATGAGTAAAAAAAAACGAAAAATACAAATTAATTTTGAAACAAATAAATTTCAAAATATAATATTAAGTATATGAATATTATTTTCTTAGTTCGAAATTCTTTCCAAGATATAATTTCCTGACCTGTTCGTCTTCACTAAGCTCTTCAGCTGTTCCGGATTTAAATATTTTACCTTCAATTAATAAATATGCTCTATCAGTAATGGTAAGAGTTTCATGTACGTTATGATCAGTAATTAGAATGCCGATGTTTTTTTCTTTAAGTTTTGATACAATTTCCTGTATATCCTCAACAGCAATTGGGTCAACTCCAGCAAATGGCTCGTCAAGTAAAATAAATTTTGGACTTAAGGCTAATGCACGGGCAATTTCTGTTCTTCTTCTTTCACCACCGGAAAGTTGAATTCCTAAACTTTTTCTTATTCTGTTTAACCCAAATTCTTCCAATAAGGATTCTAGTTTATTTTTTTGTTCCACCTTAGAGAGTTTTGATAATTCGAGAATTGATAAAATATTATCCTCGACTGTCATTTGTCTGAAAACTGATGCCTCCTGAGCAAGATATCCAATTCCCATCTGAGCTCTGCGATAAACAGGTTCTTTAGTGATTTCAACATCATCTAAAAAAATTTTTCCGTCATTAGGTTTTATTAAACCAACAATCATATAAAATGAAGTTGTTTTTCCAGCACCGT
>JACREQ010000039.1 GCA_016218155.1 Bacteroidia bacterium | reverse complement strand
CAGCTCATACATACAATAAAATCTCCGAGAGTGAGACGAAAACTGGCAAGTTATCTTTCCAACCATTTAAATATTTTGAATTACGAAACAGAAGTTGGTTGTTTTTGCTATGAAATTGAGACAGCAATTCGTAAAAAAGAATTAATAAAATTACTTGGTTCCTTTGTTAAAGAATTATCCTTAACAAAGGATGAAAGAGTTATACTATTTGATCCAAGTTTACAGTCCGATATTTTCAAATTACCAAGTAAAAATGAAAAAATAATCCTGAATGGAGATATTGAAAAAGAAAATCAGGTTGAAGAAATTATTTTAATGATATTCAGGAATATTAAAATGAAGATGGTATTAGATGAAACAGAAAATAAATATTTTAATTCTTTATCAGAAAATTAAAAAAAACAGGTAATTGGTTCTATGAAAAAAGATATTAGGAAAGAAAAAAACATTGTCAGTAAAATTATTTTACTCTATCTCTATTTTCTTTGTTTGAGTCTTCAAATTGTCACTTACTTTTACTAAATAAATTCCTTTTGAAAAACCAAGAATATTTATCTCTTTGGTCATTTGTTTTTGAAAAATTTTCGACTTATAAATACATTCACCAAGTACATTAAAAATTTCAATATCATAATTGTTATTAATCATTACAAATACAGTAAAAATTCCAATAGATGGATTGGGATAGATATTAAAATCGATTCCTATTTTGCCATAAGAAATTCCTGTAAGGCAATTTATTATAGCTGTATCAATTATCGAACATCCAAAAGCATCAGTAATTGTAACGTAAATGGTGTCTGGCGGTTGACCGTAAAGACCAGTTATAGTAGAAGAAGTATTATTATTACTCCATAAATAAGTGTAGGAACCTGCACCGCCTGATGGTAATACTGTAACACTGCCATTATTGTTTCCACAAGTAGCAGGCACAATAGAAACAGAATCAGCAATCTCTGTTAATACCGTTAAATTTGTTGTTACAATACTGTCACATCCATTAACTATGGAAGTTAATACATCGTTGTAAGTTCCACTTATAGAATAAGTATTGCTTCCTACCGTAACGCTTTGTCCTGCACAAACAGTGGGCGATTGAGTGAATAGATTTGTGGATAAAACGGTTAAATTAGTTGTTACGATACTATCACAACCATTAACTATGGAAGTTAATGTATCATTGTAAGTTCCATTTGTAGAATGGGTGTTACTTCCTACAGTAATGCTTTGTCCTGCACAAACAGTTAAAGATTGTGTAAAGGTGTTTAATGGCAATACACTTATAAAAAGTGAATCAGCATTTCCAATTCCACAATTATTTGAAGGTGTTACAATAATATTTCCTGTACTATTTGTTATTACAGAAATTATATCTGAGTTTCCACCTCCTGTTTGTGTCCATCCAATTGGGAAAATCCATGTATAAGTTACCCCTGTTTCACTAATGACACTATAATTTTGGCTTGTTCCAAAACAGGGAATAGAATCACCATCAATCTGAACGTTCAGTGGCGAATTTGAGGCAGGTGAAACAGAAATTGTCTGAGTAGAACCATTACCACAAACATTTGAAGGCGTTACCGTAATACTTCCAATGTCATTTCCAACCATAACTGTAACTTCGTTTGTACTTCCCCCTCCGGTTTGATTCCAGTCTGTCGGAAAACTCCAGGAATAGATTACTCCATTTACATTTATTACACTATAAATTTGACCTATACCTGAGCATGGGCTTAATTCACCTATAATTGCAGATGTTTGTGATGGAATGCTAACAGCTGTAACTGCAAGAACACTTGAAGTCCCATTTCCACATCCATTTGAAGGAGTAACAGTAATATTTCCATTATTTGAACCAACAGTAACTGTAACCGAATCTGTTGTAGTTCCCCCTGTTTGCACCCATCCAACCGGAAAACTCCAGCTATAACTTACTCCGCTAACTTCATTTATATTATAAATCTGACTTGTTCCAAAACAGGGAGAATTATTTCCTGAAATAATGCTTGGTTGTAATGGTAAAAGACTTGACGAAACCGCTAATGTTCTGTTTATACCTGAACCACAAATATTACTTGGTGTCACAGTTATTGATCCGTTTGTACTGCCAACAGTAACATAGATAATATTTGTATTCTGTCCACTTGTAATTGTCCAGCCAGTTGGAACTGTCCATGTGTAAGCTACTCCTGCAACATTGGTAACACTATATGTTTGTGATGTGCTTTGACAAGGTAAAGTGGTTCCGGTAATTATTGAGGGTTGAGAAGGTATCGTAATAGGAGATACATTTTTAGACAAACCATTACCCAGACACAATATTGCACAACCTCCACAAACAAGTGTAAAACTGACTGAGCCACTACCATTACCTACTGTTACATTTATTTGTGTAGAACCATCACCAGAATTAATAGCCCAGCCAAAAGGAACCGACCAGTTAAATGAACATTGTGAAAAACTTGGTGTTGGAGTTATAGTATAAGTTTGAATTGATCCTATACATGGATTTGGATTTCCAGATATACTGCCTGTAATACTTTCTCCTGCTGAAACACAAACAGAAGTACAAACTGTTTCACCATAACCACATGTATTTTCAGGTGTAACGCAAATTTCAGACATACCAGTTGAATTAAAAACAGGTGTATAAGTATTTGTTCCCATTTGACTGGATGTAAAATCACCATCACTTACAGACCAATAATAAAAATTACCTGCAACATTTGTTACACTATATTGGTCAAAAAATCCAATACAAGTTGAAGTAGATCCGCTTATAGTTGAAACACTGGGTATTGTACAACAACTCCCTCTGCATATCCATAATTTGTCAATACAAATTCCACTTTTCAAAGTAGATGATTTTGTGCCTTCAAATGCAATGTAATAATCGTCGCTTGGATTAGGTAATGTTAAGATATAATTTACCCAATTTCCATTATTGCTATTTGCTGTATTCAATAATGTCCATGCTCCGCTATAAGAAGTTTTATAATAAACTTTCAAAGTATCATGAGATGGCACACATGCCCAAAAGCCGAGAGTAGCTGCCCCAGTGGTAGTTGAAAAATCAACAGGGGGCATTATCAACTTTGTTGAATTACCATTATTAGTACTTGAATTACTCCCGAAAAATGCACAGAAATTACCCTCAAAAGCATGTTCTGGAAGATTAGCAAAGCCAGTTGAATAGGGATTACCATCATAAAATATCCAATTTAAATTCCCAGAAATATTTTCCTGAGTCCAGCAAATTGGCATATTGCCACCATTCTCAAAATCTTCTTGAAAATTAGAGGGTGCAGGTGTACATAATGTCTTTGAACTATCAACTAATCCAAACGAAAAAATATGACCTGCGGTAAAAGACCATATTTTATAATAATATAAAGTATTTGGCAATAATCCTGTATGATTAAAAAGATTACTTATCCCTTTATTAATAATAATACCACCACCAAAAATTGTATCAGTAACATTATAAACTGTACCATCCACAGGTGTTCCGAAAATATTGAAAACACTGTAAGCAATTATTACGGAATCATTGTTGGTATTGAGTGTCCAAGATAAATCAATTTGAGTATCACTTACAGGTGTTGCATTAAATGCAGAGGGATTATCAATAGAATAACCTATTACAGGAATTACAAAATAACATAGTATACACAATATTTTTTTCATGTCTTAAAAGTATATAAAATAAGGAAATATCTTATTCTGAAATTAATTCATTAATATTCAGACTTTTTTATAACTTTTTCTACCAATACCTGCTTACTATCAATATAAACCCCTACAAGTATTACACTATCATTCCAGTTGCTCGAAGGCATTATAAAATTATTAAGACCAGATTCCAAAGGGTGTTCACCTAACTGTGAACCAGTATTTCTAAAAGCCTTAACTTTTCCTGTTTTATTTGTCGGTAAAGTACATTCTATAGTAAAATCTCCTCCTGTAGGGTTGGGATAAACTTTAAAATTCAGTGATTCTTTGGTAAACTCCTGATTTAAACTGCACCAATTAACCCAAATATGGGCTGTATCTGTTTTAGTGCAACCATCTTGTGTTACTGTAACGGTAATGGTGTAAGCACTATCATTTGTGTAAGTATGTACAGGGTTTTGAATATTGCTGGTAGAATTATCTCCGAAATCCCATTGCCATGTTTGTGCGTAAGTATTGTTATTGAAAAAGGGAACATTTACCTGACCCAATGAAAGACAAAATGTATCTTGCATTGCTAAAGTGTGTATTGTTGGATGTAAAAAAGCACAATTTGTATCCGGCATGTACCAACGTGCCAAACCATAAGCTGAATCGCCTCCGGCTATGGTAAAACCCCCACCAACAAATAAAGTATCATGAAATTCTTCCATTGCCATTACACCCGGATTTACTCCGCTTCCTAAAGGATGCCATTGATTTCCGTCCCAGCGTCCAATGTAATTTATTAATGTTCCATCGCTTAATGTATCACTGGCAAATCCTGCATATAAATAACCATTATACATTTTCAGACAATCTATTCCTTGAGCAACAGTTCCCATTGAATGCCACTCAAAACCATCCCATATTGCTATCCGATGCGATTCAATAGTGTTATTATTAACAAAGTTAAATCCCCCACAGATATAAATTAAATTATTAATAGTATCATTTTCTGCCTTGAACATGGAACCTGATATCCCTCCATAGGGTTGTGGTGACCATGTAGTTCCTCCTTCAAATTTCATAAAACCAGTACCAATACTTGAACCAGATAATAAATCGTTGGAATATCTTTTTAACATATCAATTGGTTGTAAATTTGCTGCGTTTACCCAATTAGTTCCATCCCAAGCAATTACTCCGAAAGCTAAGCCCATAAGATTATTTCCACCAACAAAGACTTTATTTTGATACAACTCAAGTACCTCACAATTGGCACAATTACTATTAGAGCCTATAGGCCACCAGTTATTATGATGCCAACATGCAAGACCCTGTGTTCCCGGTTTATTATCTGCATTCATGAATGAGCCTGCTGCATACAAAGTATCATTTTTATATAACAGGCTAAAAGGTGTTGAATAAAGCCCTCCAGTTAGAGGATAGTAATTTCCATTATAATACTTTACGATGCAAGAAGCATTAATATTAGATATTTTGGCAAATTGACCACTTATAAAAAGTGTATCATTTACAGTTAAAAAACAATATCCAAAGCCATTACTTCCATCGGGCATTATTAAAGAATACTTCTTATTCAAATCAGGTATCCATTGCTGGGAAGAAACAGCTAATGCCTGAATCAGAAGAAATAATATGAGAATGTTTTTTTTCATTTTCTAATATGTAATCAGAACAAAGAGAAGAATCTTTTTTGAATGAACTTTAGATTCTTCACTTCGTTCAGAATGACATGCTTTTCTAATTGGTTTTTACCATCTTTTTATTTTCTATGTTTTCGTTATTAATTTTCATTCCGTAAAAATAAATACCATTAGCCCAACCTTTACTATCAATTTCCAAAGTATTTTCTCCTTCCTGCAAAGATAAGGTTAAAATAATTCTGCCTGTTACATCTTTTATCTCAATTATTCCCTTACTTCCTTCGGGTAAATTATATGGAATTACAGTATTTCTGCTGAATGGATCGGGATAATTATCGCCAAGATATGACAAGTTTGTTTGATGAATGTTATTATTTTCAACTCTCATAGTTCGCATTCCGTTCTCTGGACATGCAGGAACTTCTTCACGATACAAATACATTAATATTGCTTTTGCATTTACAGTAGCTATCCCTTCGGGGCATTGATTCGCCAGAGTTCTTAAATAATCAATCTGGTTACTATCTAATTCTTCGAGAGTTTTGCCCTGAGTTAAATGATTCAAAAGAAAAGTTGCATAAGTTTTCCACTCACCAATTTGCGAATCATCGTTAGGCAACATAGCTAATTTTGATAAAGCTGCCGAATAATTGCTATCACTAATGTAATTTGCAGCAAGTGTCATATTCGCAGCAGGAGTAGCTTCTCTTTCAAACAAAGTTATAGCATCAGCATTACGGTTATTCAGAGTGTCTAACAATAAAGAAATGATTTCATTAAAATATAATTGCTTTGTCAATATTGCCTGACTCAACTTAGTTTCAAGATAACCCAATGTTATTTTTCCGGGATTATTTACCTGTTTCTCTTTCAATTGGTTTTTAATACCCGGAGGCAGAGTTTCAACACGGCTGTTAAATGAAGAAACGACATTCTTTGTTACTGGAAGATTTTCTTCCATAACATTTTTATAATTGCCGATTGAAAGTGGATTTTGAATATTAAGAGCAGTTAAAACTGTATCTGACAAAGGAGAATCAGCTATCAGCATATTTTTCAACTGACCCGTTGGCGGATTAGAATAAATAGCATTCAACAATTCGTAAGTATGCCCTTTGTCAGCATTGTTTAATAGTGCAATATACTGCGATTCTATTGTTAAAGCCACATTATTCAAACTGTCTATCCTTTGAAATACAGGTGTATTTAAAGATATTGGAAGATTAATATCAGGAGGTAAGAAATTTGGGAAAGGGCAAGATTGAGAAATCGTATAAAACGGAACAGTATCAATCTGGTATTTAGAAATAGGAGTAACTAACACTTTTGGGTTGTAGTTTGGAGAAAGTGTTGAATCTTGAAAATAATAATTGTACCCAAATACAGAACCTAATTTATTAAGATTTGAATTAACAAATCTATTTCCTGCTCCAAATCTTGATTTAGTAATTGAATTGGTATATACTTGCCATCCATTATAACCTTGATTTGCAAGTGTACCCGATTCTGTATTAATGTTTATTAAGAAATTACTTGTAAAATTATTATGAGTATTACATCTTAAACAAAGGTATGAATTATCGTTTTTAGTAGTAATTCCTGTTTTACATAGGGTAAACCAGTTGCCAGACCAACTATATGAACCATTACTACTTGCTTTTGCCATAACATTTCCATTAAAAGGAATGGAATTCTGAATAATAGCACCTGTTGTTAACTTAAAGAATATGTTATTGGTAATTTCAAAACTCGAAGCGTTATTAGTTCTTATACCATAAGAAGGTATTGTTGTTGAATAAGTATTATTAAACTGGTTACCGTCATGTATCCTGTCGCCCCTGCTGCCTGAAATGTAAAGAGCTGTACCATCATTTTGTCCAAGTGCTCCTATAGTGTTACCGGGAATATAATCGAAAGTACACATGGAAATGTCATAAGAGTTAAGAAAAGTAGGCATAATGTTTTCAATGTGCATACCTTGCCTGTGATTTTTAAATCTGCAATTTAAGACAACCGAACGTTGATCGTCAATTGTGAAAATTCCATAATCAGTATTATCAAAAACACAACCTTTTATTTTTAACCATTTTATATGGTTTGCCTGAATTCCAATATCAGTTCTTGAATTTGCATTGGCTTGACCAGCCCACGGATTCTGACTGTTAGGATACCTGTTTGGAGATGTATTAAGGTAATTACCATCAACTAAAGCAGGGGTACAAATAAATGTATTGGAATCTATTCTATTGAAAACACCATCAGGATTACTCTTCCAAATAAACTTAATTCCAACTCCATCATTTTTATAAGTTGACATTACAGAATACACAGTACCACCGCTAAAATGATTATCAAATGGATTAGCGTCATCTATATTACTACAGCTAACTGATTTCCTTCTTCCAAGCAAAACAGCTAAATGGGCATTTTCTATTGTACTTGATCTGATTTCCACATTTCCCTGAACAGGATGTGTTGATACCCTGTTGCCATCTCCCCATACCTCAATTCCCTGCCACATACTACATGAATTAATACTGGTAAGAGTAACGGAATGAACTCTGAGTTTGCCCCCTCTTTGTACAATTATTCTGCCTTTGGGTGCAAATTGTACAACAACATTATCATCAATAACTAATGTTTGCCCCAAAGGAATTGTTACAAGTCCCTGAACAGTAATAGTTGAACCATAATTTGCTTGGTTCCAGTGATTATTTAAAGAACCGATAACAGTACCGTCTGCAAAAGTATATGTTGTATTGCAATTGCAGTTTTGAGGTTGAATAAATATGGTAGTATGAGCAGAGGCAGCACCACATTGGTTGGAAGTTGTAAGAATTACACAATAATAACCGTAATCCGAATAGGGATATGAAGGATTATATACATTGCCTGTAGCACCATCACCATAATACCAAGAATATGTTACTCCTGCCTGATTGGGTGAAGTAAAGTTAACCGGAGTACCAGCAACTAAACAGTTAGTATCAGGGTTCAAAATAGAGATAGAAGCAACAGGAGGTGAAATTAAATTATTAACTAATGTTACACTTGCAGTAGCAACACATCCGTTAAAATCTGTAACAGTTACAAAGAATGTGTCCGGGCAAAGATTATTAATAGAAATAGTAGTATCTCCTGTATTCCAGTTATAAATAAAAGGTGCAGTCCCTCCAGATAATTGAACTGTAGTACTACCAGTACAAGCCGTAGAACATGGATTCCCTGAATTTGAATTTATATTCACAACAAAAGGTGCAGGATTGGAAATTATAAACAATACTGTGTCCTTACATCCGTTTGCATCTGTAACAATTAAACTATAATTGCCAGTACATAAACCTGTAATTGCAGGAGTAGTTGCACCTGTATTCCACGCATAAGTAAAAGGTGCAATACCTGTACAAACAGCAGAAGCAGTTCCATTACATAAACCATTACAGGTTGGATTCACAATATTTACTGTAGCATTTAACGGAACAATATTGAATTGTACAGTGTCACTTGTTTCAATTTGGCTTTGTGTGAAAATACAGGTGTCATTATTACAAGGAAATGCCTGTGTTACATAAGCATTTGCAATAATATTATAAATTCCACCACCTGAATTTCCGGCAATATAGAATTGAATGGTTTGAGAACCAGCAGGTGTTACATTACCTGCTAAATTATAAGTATAGGTTTGCCCTGCAACAGAAGAAGGAATATCACCGCTTGACCACATATATGAGTTCGGAAGAATTACCTGTAAGGTGTTTAAAGCACTTGTATTATTGTTTCCTGTGTTTGTTATGGTTAGATTGACTAATGTGCTATCACCACAACCGGAAACTGAATCGGTCATATTTATACTAACCAACAAAGAATCCTGAACAGGGAAGCCTGTAACAACAGGAACACCCGACCATTGAATAGTCTGTAAAGGTTTATTGCAATAATTTTCTGCGGTAATAGTAAAACCAATTTCATTATTGCCAAATCCGCAATTACCAACAATGTTAAAAATCAAATGCAATGTATCAGTTTCAAAATTATGGAAAATTGAAGCCGAATCAAGTACCCATGACAAGCTATCCGTTTGAATATTTATGGGATTCAAAAACTCGGTTGAACCATTGTATTGAAGATATGCACTTCCCGGTACATAGTTATATTCATTGTTTAATGATTCAGCCATATTAACCTGAATATTTTCGACTGTCCCTACACCTGTTGCTGTAATTTTAATATCATAGGTAGCCGTATCGCAAACATTAATTGTATCGTTGGTTGAAATATCGGCTTGGTATCCTGTCTGTAAAATATCAAAAATCAAGTATGTCGTGTCAAGGAAACAAGCATTTTCAAGTGTATCAGGGTAACCATAACAATTCCATCCGTAAATTGCAACCAAAGTATCTGTGTTTCCGACATGTGAACAATCATAGTTTGCATATACCGAAACATGCGCTGAATCAAGCCATCCCCATTGTGTACCTATTGTTCCCAGACCATATAAATTATTTCCGCCAATAGAATTAACAACAGGAACATGTGTGTTATTATTAGTCCAGATTAAGGAATCAATAAAAATATTATTGTTAGGTGATTCAAAATAAATAAAAGTATTTTCTGCCCTGTTGTTAATTAATCCGTTCTGCCATACCTGAGTACCAATTGTATTGACAATCATATTCCAAACCAAATCATTATTCATATAATTCTGTTGCTGCAACAGGGTTTGAGTTTGGAGAGTTGCAATTGGCTTGGAATATACCAGATTATAAGTATTAATTATTGCAGTATCCCCTGAAAAAGCACCGGGAAAAGATGACCAGTTTACTCTTGCATATTCGGGACTTGTTGTATTATTTGGTGTCAAATGATAATCCTTCATTTTTAACCTTGCTTCAACCCTATAACGCTTAGTTTCATCATAAGCTGTCAGGAAATTATCGCATCCTTGAAAACCAGTTATCTGGCTAAAATGAGCAGAAGGAAAAATAGTTAATGTACTATCTGTAATAATTGCATCAGTTGAACCTGATAGGTCATAGTTGTATAAGTCATCGTTACTTATAAATGTTCCTACATTCCAAAACATAAAGCAATTAAAATTCGTTAAAATATTATTTTGAGATGTATCAATATCCCATAATTGTGTTGCTTTAATATCTATCCTGTCTATTTCAAATATATCAGGAAATGAAAATTTAAGTGAATCCAACATCCAGAGATTTCGGATTTCAAAAGAGAAAGAATTCCATTCTAAAGGAGTTGCTGGAGTCTGGTATTCCCAATTATATGTGGATAAAGTTCTTCCTACATCAGTTCTTGCATTATACCCTAAAGTATAGTAACATGGATTATAATTAGTTATATCAACGGTTGTATTGGTGCTGTCTTTATGCCCTTCACCCCAAGCAAATGGAGCAGTAGCTGAATAGAAATTTGTTCCAATAGCAACAACATTTCCCTGATTTCCAGTACACCAGTAATTAAGTTCTGATCTTTCCTGTGGAGTCATAGCAAGAAAATCCGGTTCAAGGTAATTTGCTGCATCTGGCATAATGTCAATTCCAGTATAAGGAATGCCCGACATATTTAGCATAGCATCAATTCCTTTTATATTGTACAATGGATTTAATCCACCTGAAAATACTAAATTCTGAACCACCCTGAATTTAATATTCAAATCAAAAACATCACCAGCATTTATACTATCTACTGTATTCGGAACACCATAACTTTGCATAGCCGGAATACCAATATCAAGAGCAAATGCACCACTTTGTACAATAGTATTAGATAAAGCAGGTATAATAAAGCTAAATAAACCGTTATCAGCATCATTAAAAGTTCCGTCACCTCCGATAAAACTCAATTTATCCAATATATCTCCTTTAAACACAGCCTGTGCATTAGTAAAAGGAAATCCAATATTTGCAAAATTAAAAATCAAAGTATCAGTTGAATCTGCAATGCTTAAAGTACAATCAAAATGTGCAAGATTTGCAGTCCCATCAGAAACAACGGCATGTAAATGACAATTTATGGTATCTCCTAAAATAATATGTTGATTCTGTGCAATATTTGGGTCAACAGGCTGTAAAGGATAACTATCAGGATAATTGTTATTATTTGTATCTTCACTTCCGAAGTTTGTTCTTTTAATATCAAATTCACCAATATTCCAGCCGGGTAATAAACAACCCGGACATAATATAAAAATATCATCTTCAACTTTTGATAAAGGAATCATACATTGATTTGTACAGTTCTTATTAGGATTGAAAAATACTTTTTCAGTGATTGTAGTAGGTGTGTTTGTAGCAAAGTTACAATCTGAATACAAATGAAAGTTGACTTTAAAATCATTAAAAAAGTTGTTGAAATCAGGAATTTCTGGTTTGTCAATAAAACCATGATTGTGTCCTAAATATTCTGAATACAATGTATCAGGAATACTAAATCTTGCAATTATTTTATTTCCTCCTGCAAAATTATTTGGTCCGGGTAGGAACTCAAAAGAATCAGCATAAAGATTAGATACTACATTATTATAAACCGAACTTATATATAAACTGGAATCTACAAGACCTAATCCAGGTTCCAAATCAAGTTCAATAACTATTTCTGCACTATCCCCATCAAAAATAAAACCACCCCATTGATTTCCTAATTGCAGCGAATTACTTGAGACATCAAACCAAGCAGAATCACAAGCTGATATAGTACCATTGAGATTATTAAAAACCTGATTTAAAGAAAAATTTCTTCTCCAAGTTGCATTGTAATACCCATTCCCATCAGGATAATGCTTATATGGCGTACTGTAACAGGGATGATTTAATACAATATAGGGGAACCCCTCCCAGTGCATTCGTGTTGCATGATTAAAATAAGTATTATAATTGGATGAATCTATACAATTTATTTTTTCATAATACCTAAGATAAATAGTATCGTTCGGGAATAAAGTGTCAGTTGTTAAGATTGCCTGATTATTGCTAAATAGAGGTGTAGTTGCTATAAATGGAATCGGAATTTCATTTCCACTAACTATTTTATAAACCTCAAAATCATATAATGGGTGGTCAGTAATATTCAGTGAAAGTGAGTTTCCGTTAATTATTCCAATATAAACGGACGGAGCGCTGCCACCTCCTGTATTTACAATTCTCATGACTCTTTCTAAAGAATCTGACCAGCATGTTTGGTAACCCGGTGTTAAAATTACATAGCTTAATGCAGGTTTGTCATTAGGGTCAAAATTGGCTTTGGTATATGAGCCATTAATCTGTACACATAACTTTGTCGAATCACAACCATATTTTGCATCAAAATAAGTAACATTATTATAGCTGTTTGGACATCCATCTAAGAATACAAGTTCGTGAAATACGATAGAATCAAGAAAATCTATATTATCTACTTTTACCCTGTGAATTACAGTCGAATCTGTTATTTCAGTTTTCAAAATATCTATTGTCCCGGAAGTAGGAGCAATAACCCACACAGAATCTACACGAATTACAGTTTGTGATGAAGGTATCTGAATCGTATCTCTGAACTCAATAACACCAGAAAATATTCCGTAGGAAGAAGTATTTTTGTAATGAAAAGTCCTTTCAAATGCAGTTCCCAGATGTGCATTGCCGTATTGAATGTTAATACTGGCGTTGGGGTCAAAAACTATCACAGGGAAATTCACACTAAAACTATCTGTTGTTACAATTCCGTTCTGATTTATTGAATACAAAATATTCTGAGTTGTGGGTGAAAAGTTCTCACATCCGACTTTGATATGATAATTTAAAGTAAAAGATGTATCAGGAGCATTAAACGAATATTGTGGCATTAATGGATTTGATATATCAACAAGGATACTTGTAGAGGGATATGCCGGAATAGAAGCATTGTTTAACCCAGTAACTCCAGTCGGGTAAGTCATTGTTATTTGAATAGGATCATTAATGTGTACTCCATTTATAGTAAAGTTAAGTTCTTCATCAATACATGCCTGAATAGTTGTAGATTTAACAGTTTTAATTTTGCAGATTTCTCCATATTGTCCCCACAACTCACCAATTTTAACCCTTACAGATATACGATATGCAGTATTTAACTGTATTGGCATAATCAATTCGTTTAAAGAAAAAGTATTAGTGTTTTTCACGATGTTTTCTGAAATTCCAGAATTATCGTCTGTAATCATAAACTCATACATTTCTGCCCTGTAAACAGCTTCTGTCGTTAGAACCTGACTGAATAAAACTTCGCTAATATCGCAATCTGTATTTATAAGCCGGGATAAAGCATTTGGCGCATGAAAAGGATTAGATAAAATAGATGTATTTTTTAACTGGTCTGTGGCTGTGGCTACATAATTCGAGTAATTTGTTGTAGCAATTACTTCCCATTTGCCATTATAATCAGCTTGTACAGTAGTAATGTATTCATTTGCACTCTGGTTTCCATTGCTTCCGAATATTTCTACAACATCATAAGGGTCAGCTCCTCCTTTTAAAAGGTATGAGTTATTATTATAATCTGAAATAATAGGCTCATGTTTCAATTGATTACCATCGGGTTCTAATATAATTGCTCTGTCACTTCCATAGATAATATTTCCGCTTATTTTATTATACCAGCTCTTATTGGTAACCCATATTCCGAATTTCTGATTGTTTATAATGGTATTGCTTTCACCGGGATTAATTCCACCAATAGTATTTGAATTACTATTATCTGATAACACTAAACCATATGCACTATTTCCAATAGGATTACCCGAATAAGGGTCTATGCCTAAATAATTACCCTTAACAGTTCCATTTGTACTGCTTACAATTCTTAATGAAGCTGGAAAAACCTTAGAATTAACAGACCCATTTTCAACAAAATAACAATCTGATATATTAAATGAATTTGCATAATTAAACATCACAGCTTGTGAAACAAAATGCTTAAATACGATTCCTTTTACACCTGAATTTTTCAAGTTGTTAAAATATAATCCTGTTAATAGTTTTAAATTTCCATCAAGAATAATCTGAGGATTTCCCTGTGAATATCCGGGTTGTGTTGTTGCATCAATGGTAATGATTTTCTTTTCAAGAGTTGGAAGGGTGTAGTTTAAAAGAATTATTACTGGTGAAGTTCCCGGAATATTAAATTCAATTCTGCATTCTCCGGGAGTATCTAATACTTTTCTAATTGCCCATTGAAGTGTTCCATACATTACAGGGTCACACTTTGCATCATCGAAATCATAACGATATACATATGAATCGGGATCGGCATTACTAATTACAGTATAAGTTGTAACAGCATTTACATTTAAAAAGATGATTGTTGCTATGATTGTGAGTAATATTGTTTTCATGTTTTTTAGTTTTTCTAATTTAAAATCCTAAATCAATTATGGGTTTTGGTCTTGTTTTAACCAATAAAGGGTTTCCGAAGTTCCATCAATATAACTCACCACAAGTGTGAGGTAATTGTATAGGTTCATTTGATTTTCGCTGAGTTTGTAATATATCCTTGCATCATAATCTGTAATTTCGTTCTGATCTCCATTTAATAAAGTATAATATTTGGTATTGGAAAACAGTATAGTGGGACTTAATAAAGCAATATCGGCAATATCCTGAACGGTTCCGAATTTCATTTGAAAATTCAAAATACTGTCTGGATAATTAATCTTAAACTGTATCATTATTCTGGTAGAATCGCCCAAAACTGTCGAATCCGGTGTCATAGGGACAATACTCAGGTCAATTGTTTTCTTTTGACTGAAAACATTACTTGAAATAATAAAAACTAATAGTAAAATTAAAATTGGTTTCATAAGGTATGTTTTTTAGGTTTTATCAGGTGTTTATACAATTTTTAATTTAAAAAACTCAAAAATAGTTATGATTTTAAATCTCAAAACATTATGATGTTTACTTGTTTTTAAATAAAAGGTTTCAAAAGTTATAAAAATATTTCATATTTAACTCACATTCTTATATTTATACACTACTATTTTAGTATCCCGAAATTTTGAATATACCTCTCCAAATATATAGAGTCAAATTTTTGAAAACATAACCACCATTTCTTAAACTATTTTTCAACAAATTTTCTAACTGTCATATATTCAGAATAATAAATTTTATTTAAAATCTTTTTTTCCTCTTCTGCCTTTTTACTGTTTCACAGGAACTGAAATATAAAACCGACTTCCTGAACCCTGATTACTTTCTACCCAAATCTTTCCGTTATTCAGTTCAATAAATTCTTTGCACAATTTTAGTCCAAGCCCTGTTCCTTCTTCATTTGCTGTTCCTTTTGTTTGTACAAACTGATTTTTATCAAAAAGATACTTTATCTGTTCAGGGGGGAT